>NZ_JBPOFP010000008.1:0-80331 GCF_051252315.1 Paraglaciecola sp.
GACTCCTATTTAGAGAAAGCCCTAACCTTACGGTTAGGGCTTTTTTGCTATGTGGCGTTTGATAACGTCGCAATACGCCAAGTAGTCAAATACACATCCATGATGAAGCTCACCCAATCTTGGCATCTCGATAACTGCGTCCTGAGTTATTCTACCTTCTACATACATGTAGTCGACTGCCAGACTCCTATTTAGAGAAAGCCCCTCACGGTTAGGATTTTTTGTGTGTCTGCTAAAAATTAAAGCTCATCTAATTACTGCCTAAACGAAATGTATTTTCCACCTATCTGGTCTTTATTACCTTACTTTAAACTTTTAATCCTTAAAGGGTTGGAATAGTCAGTACTAATAAGGGGTATTTGTGAGCCAACTAATCAGTAAAATTTGTAATCCAGCGAAGTTGTTGATGGCGCAGTTTGATTATTCAACAAAGTTTATTTTACTTTGTGTCATCATGATAAGCCCCTTAGTTGTTAGCCTAGCTTTTCTGAATTACGAATATGGTGACGAAATTAGATTTACGGAAAAGGAAAAAATTGGGTTAAACATAATAAATTCGTCACAAAGAGATTTGTTTGTAATTGCTGATAGAGTCATGACAGGAAGTGGCCAATCATTACCAAGCAGTCAATTAAAACAATTAGACAACGAAATACAAATTGGTGTTGGTAGTGATGTTTCTGCTAGCCTTGCGTCGTACTATGAATCAATTACTTTAGATGACCCTGTCATTAGTTTTGATAGGTTAGCTAAGTTTATGAAAGAAGTCGCAGACTATAGTAATTTAGAGCTGGATTTGTCACTTGATACAAGTTACTTAGTGACAACATTAGTCAAAGGACTGCCAGATCTACAGCTACAATTAGCTAAAACCTTAAATCTATCGCTTCAAGTAACGGAGGTTGGCAGTTTTACTCCTGAAACCTACATTGCTTTATCAAATGCAAATCAAAAGCTTCCACTATCAATAGAGAATACTGGGCAAAATCTAGGCGTTAGTCTTAGCGCCAATAGCAACGTCAGCTATAGACTAAAAGAAGAGTGGGAGCTATTAGATAAAAAATTAGTAAGTTTAACCAATACCATTCAAAACCAAATATTGGATCCAGACGAAATATTAATTGATAACGCGGCAATTCGGTTGCTAGGCATACAATTAAATAAAGACGTTAATAATTTTTCGAAGCAAGTGATGCCTCTACTCGCTGAACTATTACAAAACAGAATTGATAAGGCGAGTTTTAAGCGAAATGTAGTGATGAGCATTTCCGCTTTAGCTGTGGTGTTGTCTTTGTATCTATTTATAGGAATGTATTTATCGGTAATTGAAAATATCAAGCGAGTATCATCAAACGTACACAAAATAGCTGATGGTGATCTATCTACCCGAGTAGAAGTCATTGGTAAAGATGAGATGCGACTAATTGCCAATGATATGAATGTTATGACCTCAAATTTACAACATTTGGTTCAACGAATTAGCCAGGCAATCGGTACTCTAAACGAATCAGCACAAAGCCTAAAACTGGTAACTCAAACAACAATTACAGGTGTAGACGAACAGCAAATTGGTACTAGAGCTATAGTCACATCAATGAGCGAGATGACCTCGTCTGCTAAGGCAGTAGACCATAACTCAGATTTAGCCTCTAGTGCAGCTATAGACGCCGACAAAGAAGCACAACAAGGCATAACCTTAGTCACTAAATTGCAGTCGGTAATGCATGATATGCAAGAAGAGTCTGAGCGTTCTCAAGTAGCAATAGAACGATTAGTTAAAGATAGTCAGGAAATAGGTCAGTTTTCTACTGCGATTAATGAAATTGCAGAACAAACAAATTTGTTATCTCTAAATGCCGCGATAGAAGCCGCAAGGGCTGGTGAACAAGGAAGAGGCTTTGCAGTTGTAGCGGATGAAGTTAGAACTCTGGCTAAAAGGACTCAGGATCAAACTAACCAAATACATTCGATCATTTCGAATATACAAAATGCAACTGAAGAAACTAAAAGTAGTATGGAGCAAAGTCGGGAACAAATGAACTTAAGTGTTCAGGAAGCCACGATCGTCGGCGAAGCACTTGAGCGAATTTCTAGTGTGATAACGGCAATTAACGACATGAGTTCCGAAATCTCCAAATCTACTTCTGCCCAATCGTTAGTGACAGATCAGGTTGCTAGCAAAGTAGAAGAGATCGCTTCTATTTCGGAAGCAACCTTAGTAGGAGCTAAGGAGACTGGTTCATCAGCTGAGCAGTTAATGGCTGTTGTAGAGACCTTGAGCCATGAATTGGCACAACTGCAAAAAGGCCATCACTAAACAGGCCTTATTTAACCCTCTAGAGTAGAGATATTACTTTTCTAGTTCGCTAAGTCTGGCTTCAAGAGCTACTAATTTTTCTCTTGTGCGCATTAATACTTGATTCTGAATATCGAATTCTTCTCGGCTGACGAAATCTAGACGGCTTAGTTGAGTTTGCAATACTTGTTTGACTTTAGCCTCCGCCCCTTCCGCCATATTTTTGACTTCAGGTGGCACTGCGTCGGTAATTTTTTTTGCAATCTCTTCAAG
Organism: Paraglaciecola sp.; assembly: GCF_051252315.1. Classification (GTDB taxonomy): domain Bacteria; phylum Pseudomonadota; class Gammaproteobacteria; order Enterobacterales; family Alteromonadaceae; genus Paraglaciecola. The sequence goes on from NZ_JBPOFP010000008.1 coordinate 2,570, forward strand.
TTTTTTAGGATCTAACATTAGTGAATACTCTATTTAATTAGTTGGCTTGGCAGGCATAATTTCTTACAATCGTCGCCCTTCAATTACATACTGTTAAATTTAACATGAAACTTAATCCAGGTCAGAACGAAGCGGTAAATTTTATTTCTGGACCTTGTTTAGTTCTGGCTGGCGCAGGTAGCGGCAAAACAAGAGTTATCACGAACAAGATCGCACATCTAGTACGCGAGTGTGACATGCCTGCTCGTTATATAGCGGCTGTTACTTTCACAAATAAAGCTGCACGTGAAATGAAAGAGCGAGTAGGTCAAACTTTAGGTAAAAAAGAAGCCCGAGGCCTAAAGGTTTCAACATTTCATACTCTTGGCTTGAACATCATTAAATCAGAGGTAAAGGCTTTAGGAATTAAACCAGGCTTTTCTTTATTTGATGACAAAGACAGTATGTCATTGTTAAAAGATTTAACAGAAGTTGAATTAGATGGTGATAAAGAGCTATTGGCTTTATTGCAAAGCCGAATTTCCAATTGGAAAAATGACTTAATATTACCAGAGCACCTCAAAGGACAAACTTTAAGTTCATCAGATGCAGAGTTTGCTGAGTTTTATCAACGCTATCACAACCATCTCAGGGCTTATAATGCTCTAGATTTTGATGACCTGATTTGTTTACCCACATTGTTATTAAAAGCAAATGAGACTGTTAGACTAAAATGGCAAACCCGTATTCGTTATTTGTTAGTAGATGAGTACCAAGATACCAATACCAGCCAATATGAGTTAGTACGTCTGCTTGTGGGAGACAGAGCCCGGTTTACCGTTGTGGGTGATGACGATCAGTCAATATATTCATGGCGTGGCGCTCGGCCCCAAAATTTAGTGTTGTTACAAAAAGATTTTCCCCGTCTAAAAGTGATTAAGCTGGAGCAAAATTATCGCTCGTCAGAGCGTATCTTGCACTGCGCCAATATTTTAATTCAAAACAATCCACACGTATTTGAGAAGCGTTTGTTTTCTGAATTAGGGTATGGCGACCCATTACAAGTAATAGTGGCTAAAAATGAAGATCATGAAGCAGAAAGAGTGGTTGCTGAATTGATGGCTCATAAATTTATGAATGGCACTACTTACGATGACTACGCAATTTTATATCGAGGGAACTTTCAATCTCGGGTATTCGAAAAAGTATTAATGAGCAATAGAATTCCTTACAAAATAAGCGGGGGCATGTCATTTTTTGGTCGTACAGAAGTTAAAGATATCATGGCCTATTTACGTTTATTGGTGAACCAAGATGACGACAATGCATTGTTAAGAGTGATTAACACGCCAACACGTGGCATTGGTCGAGTGAGTTTGGAGAAGTTGGGAAACTTAGCTAACAAAAATAAAACATCAATGTTTGAAGCTGCATTTGATCCTTATTTACAAGATACCCTTTCTGGTAAGGCATTAGTTTCAGTTGAACAGTTCAGTCGCTGGATTGTTGAACTTTCCGATAGAGCTGTTCGCGGTGATGGAATTGCGACAATTAGAGAAATGATAAAAGCCATGGGGTACGAAGAATGGCTTTACGAAACAAGTACTAGTCCAAAAGCTGCAGAAATGGCTATGGGTAATATTAGTACGTTATTTGGTTGGATAAGCGATATGTTAGAGGGGAACGAGCTGGATCCTCCAATGACCTTACAAGAGGTGGTCAATCGTCTGATTTTGAGAGATATGATGGAGCGGGGCGAAGACGAGGATGATGCAGAGCAAGTACAATTAATGACTTTTCACGCATCAAAAGGATTAGAGTTCCCCTATGTGTTTATGGTGGGCATGGAAGAAGGTTTGTTACCTCATCAAAGTAGTATTGAAGAAGATAATATTGATGAAGAAAGGCGCCTTGCTTATGTTGGGATTACCCGAGCACAAAAAACATTATTCATGACATTAGCTAAAGAAAGAAGACAGTTTGGCGAAGTGATAAATCCAGAACCTAGTCGTTTTTTACATGAGTTACCTCAAGATGACTTGGTTTGGCAAAATAAGAAAACTAAAGTTTCAGCTGAAGATAGAAAGAAAAAGTCTGAAGTTGGCATCGCAAACTTACGTAATATGATGAATAAGAATTAGTGAATATTCACTAATTCTTATAATGCCTTAAGCTATTTTAGAGTTGTCTACATTCGCGTCAACGATGAGCTTTTCAGGCGCTTTTAAAAACTTTCCTTGTCCAAATTCACACCCAGCATCAACCAAAGCTGCGTATTGCTCTTCGGTGGCTATTCCTTCTGCAATAAGTTTAAACCTCAAATGACTAGAGATAGATAACACAGACTGAATCAATTTAAGGTTACGCTCGGATCGAGGTAATGTTTTTACAAAGTGGTGATCCACTTTTACGTAGTCAAATGGGTAAGAATACAAATAACTTAGAGACGCCAAACCACTACCAAAATTATCAAGAACTAGCGTAATTCCCGCTCTCTTCAGCGTTTTAATGGCAGGCAAAATAAATTGTGAACGTCGATTTAATGTATTTTCATCAAACTCGATGACTAACTTTTTAGGATCAACCTCTGCTTGTATAAGAAATTCGATCAGTTGTTTAGCTAATGAAGTCTGAGTTAAATGGTGAATGGATAGATTAATGGCAATCCGTTTTTCTTGCTCAGCAGGTGTTCCATTTTGCCAAGCTTTTAATACTTCACAAGCTTTGGTTAATAGATACTTATCCATCTCTACCGTTAACCCACATTGTTCAGCTACTTGCCAATACTGCTCGCGTTTAACTTTGCCTATATTTAAATGCTGCCAACGAATATAACACTCTTCGTAAAGAGGCTGTTTAGTGTTTAAATCTAATACAGACTGAGAATAGTTTTCAAAAGTACCTGCTTGAAGAACTTTTCTAAATTCGTTTTCAATTTCAAGCTCGACTAGTAACTTTTCTCGCATAGTTTTGTCGAAAATTATATACCTACCGCGGCCTAATGCTTTTGCTTGATACATAGCTGCATCAGCATCTCGTAACACTTCATCCGCTTTTTGATAACCATTTTCTAAATAAGTAATCCCAATACTGGCTCCCGAATACATATCTTTATTTTCAATGGTAAACGGTTTAGCAATAGAGCTAATAATACGAGCTGATATTTCTTCAATATCAGTGGGTGATTCAAAGTTATCAAATAGAACGACAAATTCATCACCGCCTAACCTGGCCAATAAGTCGTGGGCTCGAATACATGAATTAATTCTGTTGGCGACTTCTTTTAAAAACGTGTCTCCGGCTAAGTGCCCTAGAGAATCGTTAATTTGTTTAAACCTGTCTAAATCGATAAAAATTACAGCGAAATTGTTTGCGGCGTACCTGCCTTTATTTGCTAGAGCTAATTCAAGACGACTGTTAAACAACACACGATTTGCTAAACCGGTTAACGCATCGTGTTGAGCATCATATTCTAACTGTCTTTGCGCTAACTTACGTTCTTCGATTTGGTTTTGTAAGGAGAGGTTTGTAGAATGCAATTCTTCAGTACGTTGTTTAACCTCTTCAGCAAGACGCAAGTTATAGGCTTGTATGGCAGCAGCTGCCTGCTTTCGACTTAAAGCAACGGCTATGTGGTGTGATACAAACCGCAAAAATTCTAAATCTTTTAGTGTGTATTGTTTCGATTGCCCATAACTCTGAACGGCAATAACGCCTGATATATTGCCATCAACAACTAATGGTGCACCAATCCAAGAGTTGGATTCTTTACAAATGGCCTTTGCAACGTCCTCTGATAGTTCTTCTGCGTCTAATAAAAGCATGGCATTAGACGGATCAATTAACTCAGCACTACCTTGACGAATAATATATTCGGTTAAACCCAATCCCATTTTACGAGGTTCAATTTGGGTTTCTACTTCGTCTTTGTAGTAGGGGAAATTTAGCTCATTGGTTTCAGTATTTATCGTAGCTACATAACAGTTAGGCGCACCAATTAAACGCGCAAGAATATCGTGGATGCTAGTATAAAAATCTCCAGTATCTCCGTCGTTAGAGGCAGATAACTCAGAAATTTCAAACAAAGCCTGTTGTAGAGACTCTACTTTTTGTCTCTCACCAATTTCTTCCTGTAATTCTTGGTTAATTTGCCTGAGCTGTTTAGTTCGTTGGCGTATTGATTTTTCGGTTACTTCTCGACTTTTAACACGGTCAACACAGTTAACAATATGTTGGGAGACAAATAGTAATACTTCTAAATCTTCGTGAGAATAACGTACTGATTCGTCGTAACTTTGTACCGCGATTGCGCCAATGACTTGGGAGCCTCGTTTAAGCGGCACACCAATCCAGTCGACTGGTGTTGCGCCGAGATGCTGAACTGATAGCTCAGCTAGCTTTTCTGAGTAGGTTTCTTGGGTTAGAAATAAATGATTGCCAGTTCGTAAAATATAACCCGTAATACTGTTTTGTAATTCTTCACTGGTTAGGTTAGGTACAACATTTTCATCAAATTCATCTACAAAATAAGCGAAATCAATAGACTTGTTTTCTTCTTCATAAAAGACCACATAAAAATTTTGGGCGTTTAGGAAATTACCAATAATGTCTTGTATTGCAGGATACAAACTTGAAAGTTCGTTAATAGAACTGGCTAATTCAGAAATTTCAAATAAAGACTTTTGAATCGCTTCAGAATGTTTATATTTTTTAGTGATCTGTTGCAGCTGAGGAATAAGCTCTCTGAGCTCCTCTAGCGATAACTGATTGGTAATATTTTCTGAAGTCATTATAAAATGTAATTCGATAAATTTTGACGAAAAAGCGAGCCACTAAAAGTAAACTATTCAAACAAAAAAGACCACATATTTGCGGCCTTTTTATTTGATTGTTTGTTTAGTGCTTGAAACTTAGAGACCTTCAATCATATGTTCAATTGCGGCTTTTAGTTCATCATCAGAACAGTCACCACAAGTGCCTTTAGGTGGCATACCACCTACACCATTAATTGCGTTTTTCCATACTTGGTCAAATCCTTTTTCTAGACGAGGAGACCAATCACCAGCATCTTGTAACTTAGGCGCACCTAAAACACCAACACCATGGCATGCAACACAAGATTTATTATAAACATCTGCACCTGAACGAGGTCCAGTCGATGCTGTTTCTGCTTTCGCTCCAGCCACATGTACTTGACCAACAGGCTTGATACGAGATGCAATGTCATCTTCTGACATATCTTGCGCAACAGCTGTAGCGGCAAAAAGAACACCTAAACACATATATAAAAAGGCTTTAAATTTCACAAAATTCTCCAAATAAGCTTGCATTTACCTTTGACTAGGACAGATTATAACCACTAATGCTTTATGAACAACTGTTTAGTGCTGCCATATTTTCATACGTTCAATTTTTGGACACTTTTAACCGGCTTTTTCAATTGAGTTTAATTGTTCAACGATATGGTTTTTAGCAAAAATAACGGCACCAAATTCTGGAGATTCTTTTACGGCGACAATATCATGTTCAAACTTGGGGTTTAACCAGCTGATAATGTCTGGAGCAATTCCTCCGATAAAGCCGATTTTATCAATGCCTTCGTTAATAAATCTTTCAATAACTTTATTGATAAAATCAGCACCTTGCTTAATCAATAAGTTAGCAACTTTATCGCCGTTACTTGCATGTTGAAATACCAAAGGAGCGTATTTTGCAAACTCAAATGCAGGTGCATTGTTTAGCCTCATGGCAACATCATTTACATTTTCTGTATCTAAGAACGTTTGGGTCATAGATGTTTTAGGTCCAATTTTATCTATATCTAAAAGCACCGCTTTAATCATCTCTAAGCCAAACCAAGCACCACTGCAACTGGCATTAATCGGAAATCCATAACCTCCAATTGAAACAAGCCGCTCTTTGGTAATTCCTAACGCACTAAAACCAGTCCCAAGTATGATGACGGCGCCATCCTGTCCTTTATGTGCTCCCAATAAGGCACAATGAGCATCAGTCGTTAACTCTAGAGAATTAAAAGGGTGTTGCCAATTGTCCATAGCTTTTTGTAGTTCGGGTAAATGTAACCCTGCTAACCCTGCTCCAACCGTTAGTTGTTGCAAAGAACAATTAAGGTTAGCTGCTTTAATGGCTTCTTCTACAGATTGAATAATGGATAGTTGAGCGAGTTCGATACCGTTTATTGGGTTTGCTTGTCCACCAATACCACGTCCTAGAAAATTTAAATCTCTGTCATAAATACTAGCTCGGCATTGAGTCCCGCCTCCATCTATACCGACATAATATTGATCATTTTTCATGGGGTTGGATTCAAACATAAACAGTGCTTGGCCCTTTATTATTATTTTTATAAGTGTAATTTTATTAGACCAATTTATCAGATTTGGAATTTTGTGCAGTGATTTTCTTACTAGTCGGGGGAGTTATTGTTTAAATAAAGGGAAATAAATTTATATTAAGCATAGAAACCAAAAAGCCCCGCAATTTCTTGCAGGGCTCTGGAATAATGGTGCCCAGACTCGGGATCGAACCAAGGACACGAGGATTTTCAATCCTCTGCTCTACCGACTGAGCTATCTGGGCGTCAACTAACAAGTTTGTCTAAAAAGACGTGCCTGCTTTGCTGTGGGTGCGTATTAAACGGATTTACGCCATTCAAGTCAACCCCTTTTTAAGGTATTTTTACTGATCGCTTACAGATTGAGCAAAAACCGCCTAAATATTGCTTAATTTAGAGTTAAATTAAGCTTTAGGCGCAACATAACCTTCAATGTCTGGCTCTTTCCCTTCAAACAAATAAGCCTGCATTTGTTCTTCTAAGAACAATCGAGCAGTAGGTTCCATCATATTTAGCTTATTTTCGTTGATTAACATAGTTTGTTTCGATTGCCATTCAGTCCATGCTTCTTTGCAGATGTTATCAAATATCTTTTTACCCAAATCTCCTGGGTAAAGTTGAAAATCTAACCCCGCGGCTTCTTTTTGTAAGCGTTGGCAAAATACGGTTCTACTCATGATGATAATCTAACTCAGGTTATTAAAAATTCTTGCTGATTGTACTAAATAGTTTCTTGGTTGGCGCGGCTAATCCCACATTTTGTGGTGCGCGTAAATCAAACCACATTTGATTGTCTTCCATGATTTGTCCATCGGGTTGCTGACTCAGGTGCAAAATGACGGGGGTGATATCTAAATGAAAATGACTAAAAGTGTGGCGAAAAGGTGTTAATTCACTCTGTTGTATATCAAAGAAACCTAACTTTTGGGCTTGAGGTATGATTTGTTTAGTTGACTCTACTTCATGGAAACCCCATAACCCCCCCCATAATCCACTAGGTGGGCGCTTGTAAATTAATACCTGTTGTTGCCACATAGGGATCAGCATTATGGTTGATTTCTCTGGGATTTCCTTTTTTGGTTTCTTATGAGGAAGTTCTGCTTGCCTGCCTTGTACAAAGGCTAAACAATCTTGTGCTAGAGGGCAGGCATCACAATTGGGTTTAGATCTGCTACACAGTGTTGCTCCCATATCCATCATGGCTTGAGTGTAATCAGCGGTCCTGTTTGCAGGGGTAAGTTTGTCAGCAAACTCCCATAATTCAGTTTCAACCTTTTTGTTACCTGGCCAGCCTTCAACAGCAAAGTAGCGCGCCAGAACTCGTTTTACATTTCCATCCAAAATACTGTGATGTTGATTACAAGCTAATGCCAAAATAGCTCCGGCAGTTGATCGGCCAATTCCAGGCAGAGCTATCAGTTGTTCTAATTTATCTGGAAAACTTCCTTGGTATTCGTCTCTAATGATTTGTGCTGCTTTTTGTAAATTCCGAGCTCGTGCGTAATAACCTAAACCCGTCCAGTGATGCAGAACTTCATCTTGAGTTGCATTAGCTAAGCTGATGACACTTGGAAAGCTTTGCATAAACTTTTGGAAATACGGAATAACAGTTTTAACTTGTGTTTGTTGCAGCATGATTTCTGACACCCATACAGAGTATGGGGTTTTATTAGTTTGCCATGGCAGATTTTTACGTCCGTGTATGTCGAACCAAGCGATTATTTTTTGACTGAAATTATTGTTTATTGTTTGTTTATTGGTTGGCACAGAATTGATTACTTTGCGCTTAGGATAATTAAGCGGATAATACCTGAATATAAAGCAAAAAGTTTAATTGAGAATAAATTGTCTAATTTGAAAATAGATCAGCCGGTGGTTTTTTTGCCGGGTACTTTGTGTGATGAAAGGATATTTAATCCTTGTTGGCAATACCTTGATATTCCAATGCGCGCATTTGTACCTTTGCAATGGGCGCAGGATCTAGAGCAAATGAAAATGTTAAGCAATGATCGTTTAGCCTATTTTGAGCAAAAAGTGCATTTAGTCGGATTTTCTATGGGGGGATATATTGCAGCGTTAACTGCATTGACTAATCCAGAGAGAGTTAAATCTTTGACCTTAATTGGGAGCACTTGTAGTCAATTATCCGAGCTTGATAAAAAAAGCCGACAACAAACTTTGCGTCTAATTAAAAATAAGCAAAATATAGCCATGACAGAAAAACATCTCGCTCAGTTTTTTCATCAATCAAATCAGCAAAATGTTGACCTTAAATCGCTAGTGAAGCAAATGGAACAAGATCTAGGGGCTGGTGTTTTAATGGCTCAATACGAAGCTACTGCAGACAGAGTTAATTTGATTTCTAAATTGGCCAAGGCAAAGTTTGTAGTAAATTTACTTGCGGGTGAACATGATAAACTCGTTAGTAAAGATGCTTTTGATAACATGGTAGCTATGCTGCCTAATGCCAAAAGTCACGTTATTAAGAATGCTGGGCATATGTCACCAATTGAACAACCGCAGGTTTTGGCTACTTGGTTGGCCGAAAACATTAATAAGTAACAGATGACCAAGTTGCCAGCCTTGCATTCAGCCTGTGGCAAAGGATAATGCGCAACCATGAATGCTGTAAAATCAGTAAATATTAGAATGAGATCCTCATATGAGTCAGTTTAAAAATGAACAAGAAGCCGCAGCAGCAGGTGTTTATGTTCGAAAAATCCAAAGTTTTGTAAAAAGAGAAGGTCGTTTAACTACGGGGCAAGCTAAATCAATCGAGCAGTATTGGCCCACTAAAGGTTTAGAACATGCAAATGGAATGCAAAATTTTGCCGAAACTTTTGGTCGTTCAGCGCCTCTAGTCTTAGAGATTGGTTTTGGCATGGGCAAGTCTTTAGTCGAAATGGCTCAACATGAACCCGACAAAGATTTTATTGGTATTGAAGTGCACAAGCCCGGTGTGGGAGCTTGTTTAGGTGAAGCTGCTGAAAAAGGCGTGGAAAATTTAAGACTGTTCGAACATGATGCTGTTGAAATATTAGCTGATTGTATTCCTGATAATAGTTTAGCTCGGGTGCAATTATTTTTTCCTGATCCGTGGCACAAAACTCGTCACCATAAAAGGCGGATTGTACAAGCTGAGTTTGTGCAAAAACTTAGAGCAAAATTAGCCATAGGTGGTGTTTTCCATATGGCTACAGATTGGGAAAATTATGCAGAACACATGTTAGAAGTCATGAGTGCTGCGGAAGGGTATACGAATCAATCCTCATCCAATGACTATGTACCTAGACCTGACCAACGGCCATTAACTAAGTTTGAACAACGTGGCCACAGGTTAGGTCATGGAGTGTGGGATCTAATGTTTGAGAGAGTATCTTAATGTTATCTGCACCTAGCCAAGTTTTAATTCGAAATGAAGAAATATTAGCTACGGGAAAGTGGCTGCTGGTAAACCCAACTGATAGCTTTATTGTGTCGAGTTTAGGTCAAGCTGATGTCTCTGTTTTTCATCAATATTACGATATTTATCAACAAAGTTGTCAGCAAGGTCAGTCAGAACAGCACCATTTTTCTGCAGCATATCCGACTGATATAAAGTTTGATGGTGCGGTTATTTATGTTCCTAAGTCCAAAGAGCAATTAAAAATGTTAATTGCGAATGTGGCAGCGAGTCTTCATAAAAATGGCAGTTTATTGCTAGTCGGTGAAAATAAAGGTGGGATTAAAAGTGCGGCTAAACTTTTAGATTCAGTGTGTTCACAAACTAACAAAATAGACTCTGCTCGCCACTGTGCTTTATTTGGAGGCCAATTAGACAAAACCGTAAAAGCCTTTGATATTTTAAAATGGCAAACAGAGTTACCGATTACTGTTGCTGGTTTAACCTATCAGGTTTGTTCATTACCCGGTGTATTTAATCATGGCTCTTTAGATTTAGGGACTCAGTTATTATTAGAAAATTTACCAGAAATTAAAACAGGACGATTGTTAGACTTTGGTTGTGGAGCCGGTGTTATTGGCTGCTTTTTAGGACTTAAAAGCCCTAATAGTGAAGTGGTGATGAGTGATGTCAGCGCGCTGGCTATTCATTGTTCTAAGCAAAGCGCAAAGTTAAATGGCCTTGAAGTAGACGTTGTGGCCTCAAATGGTTTAGCCAATGTGAGCGGTAAGTATTCTAAAATTGTGACAAACCCGCCTTTTCATACTGGTATTCAAACTGACTACTCAGTGACTCAGGGGTTTATCGAACAGTTAAATAAGTTTATCTCTAATAATGGTGACTTAGTTTTGGTTGCAAATAGATTTTTGCGGTATTCTGAATTACTTGAAAAACGTTTTGGTGTTGTGAACTTGATCGAACAGACAAGTAAATTTAGTCTTTATCAGTGTAGTCGCGTTAAGTAAGGGATAATCATGAAGGTTCTTTTTGTTGTTTCGGAAGTTGAAGATCTGGTTAAAACAGGTGGCCTAGCAGATGTTGGCAAAGCTCTGCCGCTAGCTTTAACAGAGTTAGGGCACGAAGTGATTATTGTAATGCCCTATTATAGGCAACTAGCTGAAAAGTTTAACGCAGAAGACATCTGCCCAAAACAAACTTTATTTTCTGGGCATAATGCCTATGAATTTGGGATCAAACAGCTAGATTTGCAAGGTATTAAGGTCTTGGCGATAGACTATGCAGAGTTTTTTAATCGTAAAGGACTTTATGCTGACAATTATCATGCGTATCCAGATAATGCTGAGCGATTTGCATTTTTTGCTCATGCAGCTTTGAAAACAGCACAAACGATAGAATTTCAACCAGACATTGTGCACTGTAATGATTGGCATACTGCTTTGACTCCGTACTTTGTTAGCATCGACGACACTGGTTTTTTTGCTAAATCTAGAACCGTTTTTACAATTCATAATGGCGCCTACCAAGGTAGCCATGCTTTTAGAGATATTCCCTATTTGCAACCTCATTATCAATTGCACAGTCAGCTAGATGGGGACGCGTTGAATTATGTGAAAATGGGGATCCGTTATGCTAATAAAATTAACGCAGTAAGTCCCAATTATGCACAGGAATTGTTAACTCCATTAGGTTCACACTATTTATTTGAAGAATTTCAGCGCAGACAATCAGACGTTAGTGGTATTTTAAATGGGTGCGATTATAGTCAGTGGGACCCTGCTACAGATCCACATATTACCCAAAACTATCAAGTCGATAACTTGTCTGGTAAAAAGGCTTGCAAAGCTGACATTCAAAAAGAGGTGGGTTTACCTCAAAAGGCAACTATTCCGTTAATCGGTATGGTTTGTCGTTTGACTGACCAAAAAGGGTTTGGATTTATTTTACCTATTCTCGAGCAATTAATGCAGCATAAGGTGCAGTTAGCCATTATTGGTACCGGTGATCCCGATATTAGTCAAGTTTTACAAAATATCGCAGCTAAATACCCGACTAAATGTGCTTTTGTTGAAGACTTCAGCGTTCGCAAGGCGCATATGATTGAAGCCGGTAGTGATTTCTTTTTAATGCCTTCCTTGTTTGAGCCCTGTGGTTTAAATCAAATGTACAGCCTTGCTTATGGAACGTTACCTATTGTTCGTGCTGTGGGCGGTCTAAAAGACACCGTTATGGATGTTTCTGAACAGCCAGAAGATGCGACAGGTTTAGTGTTCGAGGAACCGACAGGTGCTGCTCTGTTGTCTTGTATCCAAAGAGCATTGTTGTTTTATCATGAAGATAAAAAGCAGTTTGAGCTAGTTGTGAAACGAGCAATGACAACACATTTTACCTGGAAACAGGCAGCGAAAGATTACTTGTCACTTTATCAAAGTGTGATTTGACATGTATAGAAATGCCACTTCTTTGTTATTTTGTGTTTTAGGATTAACCAATTCGCAAAAAGTGGAGGCGTTACCTAAGGAATGTATACAAGCAGAAACTCGTGTACAGTCTTGTCCACGTCTAATATATAAACAGGCTGCTGTTGCTGTACCTGTTTTAGGAGTAGAAAAAAATGGCGTTATTTGTATTTGTTTAACGGATTTTGAACAAGTAAAGAGCGCCCAAATGAGCAAGTTGGAACAAATTGATCGGCAAGTTACCTTACAAAGAGTAGCTAGAAAATATCAAATTAGTGAGGAAGAGTTGATCAAGCTCATAAAACATTAGTAACGAATATAGTTTCAATTTTGTCACTTTTAGACCAATATTGAGTTATCTATGAGATGTGAAGTATAGAATGTCGTCTGACGTAAAATATTTATCGATTAAAAGCTTAATTATATGGGTTGTTGTAGCAATTACATCAGCTTCTATCATTATTGCGTCTGGTAGTAATTTATATAATCAAATTAGCACTTATAAACAGTCACTTGAAAAAAATGTTTTGGTATTTGCCGATTTAATCAGCCGTAGTGCGGTGAAATCAATGCAAGAAGATGATAATCAAGCTGAACAGCAAAGCCTTACTGTGTTGTCGGTATCTGATGTCATAGAAAATGTACATATTTATAAAATTTTAGAAGATGACTCTATCGAGTTTTTTGCAAGCTACAATAAGCAAGGAATTGCTCCAGTAAAAGCTAAGTATACTCAAGTCAAAGAACTTACTAAACCTAGGTTTGCTGGTGGTGTTGTAGAAATTATTAGGCCAATAATTTTTGACAAAGAAATTATTGGGTACACTTATCTACGCACCACTGCCGAGCAGTTAGAAAGCCTCATCACAAAATCTATTTTAATTTCTGTTTGTGTTTCTATTGTGTGTTTATTGTTTTGTTTTATTTTCACCGTTAGATTGCAACGTTCCATCACAAAGCCGATTAATACCTTGGTTAAACTCGTTCAAAGAATTAGCAGACAAAAAGACTATTCAAGTAGAGCTGAGTTAAACGGAATAAAAGAGTTAGATATATTGTGTGAGGCGTTTAATGGCATGTTACAACGAACACAAGATCATTTGGATAGGCAAACCAAGGCTGAAACAGAGCAGGTAAGATTAAATGCTAGTTTAGAAGAAAAAGTTCAGCAACGTACCCAAGCCTTAAAAGAAGCTAATAATGAATTGATTCAAACATTAGAAAAGTTACACCAATTTCAGCGACAAATTGTTCAAAATGAAAAGATGGCGTCGCTTGGGGATATGGTTGCTGGTGTTGCCCATGAAGTTAATACCCCAATTGGGCTAGGTGTGACAGCTTCTACTATGATGTTAGATCGCCTTTCTGATTTGAGAAAATCCTATGAAGATAAAACTTTAAAAGCCAGTGCTTTGTCTAAGTTTATGATGGAAGGTGAAGAAAATCTTAATATAATCTATCGTAATCTTAATAGAGCTGCTGAGCTCATATCTAGTTTTAAACAAGTCGCTGTAGACCAGTCTTCCGAGAATAATAGAGTCTTCTCTTTTAGTAAGTTAATGGATGAAATTTTAATTTCAATGCGACCTAAATTGAAAAAAGTTCAGCATAAAATTCATGTGCATTGTGATGCAGCATTGTATGTTGAATCAAAAGCAGGGCCGATTAATCAAATCATTATTAATTTAGTTATGAACTCTATTATTCATGGGTTTGAGAATGTTGAATGTGGCGAAATTAATATATCTATAGAATTGATTGATAACTGCAAAATTAGAATGATATTTACTGATAACGGTAAAGGTATTTCTGAAGATATGCGTCAGCGAATTTTTGATCCCTTTGTAACCACAAAGCGTGGACAAGGTGGCAGTGGTCTAGGCATGCATTTGGTATACAACTTGGTCACTCAAGCTCTGAATGGTTCAATTTCTCTGACCAGTGAAGAAGAAGAGGGCGTTAAATTTGACATATTATTCCCTGTGATAAAAGTAGATGTAGATAAAATCCCGAGTGGTTCTATTGTCTAAATTTGTCTCTAAATATCGCTTTTCGTAAACAAAGTGCTAAGAAATTATTACTATATTTAAATTTTATCTAGATAAAACCCTGATAATTAGATATTTTCTGGTAAACTTTTAACTAAATTAAAAAATCAGGCCTGAAAAATGCAGACCCCAAACGTACTAATTGTTGAAGATGAAGTTGTTACTCGTACTACCCTTAAGAGCCTGTTTGAGGCTGAGGGGTATAATGTTTTTGAAGCTGAAAATGGCGAACAAATGCATGATATCTTTGAAAGCAATACCATTAATTTGGTGATCATGGATATTAACTTACCGGGTAAAAATGGTTTAATCTTGGCACGAGAAGTACGTGGCCGTAAAAATATTGGCTTGATATTTTTAACCGGTCGAGATAACGATGTTGATCGTATCTTAGGTTTAGAAATTGGTGCAGACGATTATTTAACCAAGCCATTTAATCCAAGAGAGTTAACTATACGTGCACGTAATTTATTAACTCGTACTAGTAATACTAATGAAGATGATGACTTGCCAAGTCGTGTAAGCTTCAATGGCTGGACGTTAGACGGAGACAGCAGAAGTTTAATTTCGCCAAGTAGTAAAGAATTCCGTTTACCTCGCAGTGAATTTAGAGCTTTGCATTTGTTTTTAAATAACCCTGGTAAAATCCTAACGCGTGAACAGCTTATTATGGAAATGACAGGTCGAGAATTGCGCCCTAATGATAGAACCGTTGACGTTACTATTCGTCGTATTCGTAAACACTTTGAATCAGAAGTCAGTGCAGATGATTTGATCGTAACCATCCATGGTGAAGGTTATCGTTTCTGTGGTTCGGTTGACGCGTAGAGTTGAACTTGCGTTAAAATGAATTGCTAAAAAGCTCCTTAGGGAGCTTTTTTTGTGGCTTCACAATGATCACATGACTTAGTATCTAGGGCTAGAATTCAAGGTCAATCATCTTTTTTGATTGATACAAAGCTACTTTGAGGTCGAGTCTAACTTCGATATAAGGTTTTAATTAAGTGAAAGCCAAACTTAGTTTTGACTGGCCCATGAACCTTCAGTACTTCTTTTTTAAATACGACATCATCGAAAGCCTTGACCATTTGACCTGGGCCAAATTCACCTAAATCACCTCCTTTTTTACCACTGGGGCAGAGTGAGTGCTTTTTGGCTAATTTATGGAAGTCTCCACCTTTTTCTAATTGAGCTTTGATTTTTTCAGCTTGCTCTTTTTGTTTGACCAGTATGTGACAGGCACAGGCTTTCATAATTGATTTAACTCCATAATTTTAGTGTTTATTCTGGCTTGTTTAAGCTAGGGCTGTCTGACTTGTCTTTATCAACAAACTCACCTTCAAATACTTCTCCTTGCTGATCGGAAGTATGCTTGTGATGACTATGTTGTGAATGTTGGCTAAAGTCAGCCTGAAAAGACGAATTTACCGTATTAACCGATATATGCTTGGTTAACTCTTTCGCAATGAGTGGTCGTGTTATTGGTAGGCTAAGTAAAAAACCTATGCCGTCAGTGACAAAGCCCGGTGTCACCAATAATACCCCTGCAATAACTAATAATAACCCTTCAGCCATTTCTTGGCCTGGCATTTGGCCTGACTGCATTTTTTGTTGGGCTTGGGTCAAAGTACTTAACCCTTCTTGTTTGACTAACTTAGCACCAAAAAATGCGGTTAAAATTACGATAGCGAGCGTATACCAACCGCCAATTTGTTCACCAACATTGATTAAAATAGCTATTTCAACAATGGGTAAAACGGCAAATAATATAAATAACTTTCCCAATGGAGCCTCGCGCAGTCTGTATAAAATTATAGATATAAAGGATTAATTAGTACGGATTGGGATTTTATGCAAAAAACCAAGTTCGGTATTGTTACAGAGTGTTGCTTGGCTTGTCTAATTCAAAATGATACTTGTTGAAAGTTAAACCTATTAATTTAGGTCTATACACAAGATTTAATGCTTTGTTAGGTTTGAGCTTGTATATTGAGCTTATAATTGTAATCAAAGCTCTACCATTTTATAAAAGAAGTGCTGTACATGAATGTTATCCACCGTATTTTAGTTCTAATTTTTGCAAGTGCCTTACTACTTAATCCAAGTATTGCACAAACAAATGACCCCTTAGCCGATCTATTTTCAGATGAGCCTGAGTTTCTAAAAGTTGACCAAGCTTTCCAGTTTGATTTTAAACAACAAGGTGATCAGCTAGTGCTGAGCTGGAAAATTGCTGATGGTTACTATTTGTATAAAAAACAATTTAAAGCGGTGGCTAAAAAGGCAGAGATAGGTCAACCAAGTTATCCAGTTGCAGAACAAATTGAAGATGAATATTTTGGTCTGTCAGATGTTTTTCGCAATCAACTCGATATACCTTTTGAAATTTTGTCAGCTGAACAAGGCGGGCTAGTTAAGATTAGATATCAAGGCTGTGCCGATGCCGGTTTATGTTATCAACCCATGATAAAAGAGGTGTTCCTGGAAGAAGTGATTGCGCAGACCAGCACAGTTACTGCTAACGATTCGGTGAGTGTATCAGAGCAATTTGAATTAGCCGATTTATTGTCAAGTGAGCAAAGTTTAGTTTGGACCTTATTATTGTTTTTAGGTTTAGGAATAGGTTTAGCTTTTACACCATGTGTATTTCCTATGTATCCAATATTGTCAGGTATTGTGATTGGTCAGGGTAAACAAATTAGTACTTCACGGGCTTTTAGCTTGTCATTTATTTACGTACAGGGCATGGCAATTACTTATTCTTTATTAGGGTTAGTGGTTGCTTCAGCCGGAGTGCAGTTTCAAGCTAGTTTGCAACATCCGGCTATTCTCATAGTGTTAATTACGCTGTTTGTGTTGTTGGCGGTAGTGATGTTTGGCGCATATGAATTACAGCTCCCTTCATCTTGGCAAGAAAAGCTAAATTCTCTTAGTAACAAACAAACCAGTGGAAGTTATTTTGGGGTGTTAGTCATGGGGGCTATTTCGGGTTTAGTCGCGTCACCATGTACTACAGCACCCTTAACTGGAATTTTACTGTTTATCGCTCAAAGTGGTGATTTGGTATTAGGCTTTTCTGCATTATATGTTTTGAGTTTAGGTATGGGGATCCCCTTAATTCTGTTTGGCATCACAGGTGGAAAACTGCTGCCCAAAGCTGGAAACTGGATGAATGTGGTTAAAGTAACCTTTGGTTTTATGATGTTAGCTGTGGCCATCATGTTTGTAGAGCGTTTAGTTACCCATATAGCCACAGACTTTGCTTGGAGCCTGTTAGGTTTAGCTACGTTTAGTTATTTTTATGTGATGAACCAAGATAGCCAAACATCGTTTTATAAAGGCGTTAGAAGTTTACTGATATTTGTCGGGCTTTTTAGTTCTGCGGGATATGGTTACCTAACTGTTAACGAATTGGCTGGCAATAGTTCTGTCTCTAAAACTGTCACTCAAAACGATGTGCACACTAAGTTCTTAGAAGTGGTGAGTTTACAAGACTTTGAGTTGCAAGTGGCTAAAGCCAATGCACAAGGTAAAACAGTTATGGTAGACCTTTATGCTGACTGGTGTGTAGCGTGCAAAGAATTTGAAAAATACACTTTTCCAGATCAAGAAGTGGTAAAGGCTCTAAATAATACTGTGTTAATGCAAATTGATTTGACTGATAACACTCAGAGCAATTTAGACTTTCAGGAGCATTTTTCGGTATTAGGTTTGCCGACTATACTGTTTTTCGATTTAAATGGTAAAGAGATACCTTCATCAAGGGTGACTGGGTTTATGCGAGCGGCACCTTTTGCTAAACATGTGAATAGTTTATTCAATTAATTGGCTGGGCTAAACTAACTTAGCGAGTGCCAAATATTTTGTCACCCGCATCACCTAGCCCAGGCAATATATAACCTTTTTCATTCAATTTTTGGTCAATGGCAGCAGTATAGATATCTACATCTGGGTGTACTTCTTGCACTGCCGCTATGCCTTCAGGCGCGGCTACTAAAAATAGACCCATAATATCAGTACATCCTTTTTGTTTGAGCAGGTCAATTGTGGCGATAAGTGTTCCTCCTGTGGCTAGCATGGGATCGACTATCAAAGCGGTACGAGCTGAAACGTCTTTAACAACCTTGTCAAAATAAGCCACGGGTTGCAGAGTTTCTTCATTTCGATATAAGCCCACAACACTAATTTTTGCATTGGGTATGAGTTTTAAAACGCCATCTAACATGCCTAAACCAGCGCGAAGAATAGGAACAATCGTTATCTTTTTTCCTTTTATCTTTTGAGTTTTAATTACGGTATCGTTCCAACCTATGATCTCGGTTGATTCAGTAGCTAAATCCCTTGTGGCTTCATAAGTGAGTAAATTTGCTACTTCGCCTGCTAGTTCTCTGAAGTCTTTACTGCTTAAATCTTTTTGTCGCATTAATCCAACTTTGTGTTGAATTAAGGGATGCTGAATCGCTTTGACTGACATCAGTGTTCTACCTTGAAATGTGGTGGTCTTTAACTAAGTGTAACCCATGGGCTAACAACTCTGGATAAAACTGTTGAAAACAGTGGTTAAATATTTCTCGATTCTGTTTCAGAAAGTCCTCTGCTTTGGCTGCAAATTCAATTTTGCCTTTGAGTCGTTGTTCAATCGCTGAAAATGCCCTAAAGCAAGTTTCTTCATGCCGGTATTCATGTAACCACTGATACGTTAGTAGATGAGCAGATTGTTGTTGAAAATGTCGATTCTCAGACATCGAGAACGTTTTTAATTCAGCATAAAACGCAGAAAATATTTGTTGGTAACTTTGCTTCGAGTATTTTTGCCAGTTTTGCATTAATAAATAGTCAAAATATATGTCAATGACCACACCCGCCATTCTGCGAATGTTGTTGGGAAATAGTTGTTTTAAATGACAAACTTGAGAGTGGGAGTCTGTATATTGATCAATACTCCTATGTAGTCGAATGCCTCTTTCGATTTTTTCAGGAAGATAGGTTAGGTCACTACCTTTTACAAAGTCACCAAGGAAGTTTCCCAGCATACTCGTTTGAGTATGTTCGGCGATATGGATGTGAGCAATGTAATTCATTTTGAAATAAACTCTAATTAAAACTACAAAAAGTATAAACTTTGCAGTAATCTTCGCTGATAAGACCAGTATTTTGCTGTTAAATTCTGCTTTCTCACTATAATAGTGCGATTGTATTTGTTTTTGTGTGTTTATTGCACAAAATAATGATTTTAAAAAGCTTTTATTGGATTCGTTTAAGGCAATTTAGAGTTGTTTAATTAAAATGGCAAACCTGTGAAATTACTAGTAATCAATGGCCCTAACTTAAACATGTTAGGTAAAAGAGAGCCAGATACCTATGGCCACCAGAGTTTAGAAACAATTAATCTAGGCCTTGAAAAGTATGCACAATCTTTGGGTTTTGAGGTGAGCTTTGTGCAATCTAATGCTGAGCATGTGCTAATTGATACTATTCACAACGCATTTAACAAAGTAGATTTTATCGTAATCAACCCCGGTGCGTTTACTCATACCAGTGTTGCCTTAAGGGATGCATTACTGAGTGTTTCGATTCCTTTTATCGAAGTGCATTTATCAAACGTACATGCAAGAGAGTCATTCAGACAACATTCGTATTTATCTGATGTAGCACAAGGTGTCATATGTGGGCTTGGTTCACAAGGTTACGAATTTGCTATAGCCGCGGCTAAGAATTTTTTAAATAAATAATTGTCAGCAAAATCATTGCTGATTAATCTTCAGAGAGAGAAAAATGGATATACGTAAAATAAAAAAATTGATTGAGCTGGTTGAAGAATCAGGCATATCTGAGTTAGAAATTACTGAAGGTGAAGAGTCAGTACGAATTCATCGTGGTGGTGCGGCTAGTCAAGCAGTTGCGCCAGTACAATATGCTGCACCAGTTGCACCGGCCGCAGCACCTGTTTCAGCAGCTCCTGCTCCTGCGGTAGAATCAGCTTCACCTGCAATATCTGGTCATGTTATCCCGTCGCCTATGGTTGGAACTTTCTATCGTTCATCTTCACCAGAAGCCAAACCTTTTGTTGAAGTAGGCCAAAAAGTTAATGTAGGTGATACCTTGTGTATTATCGAAGCTATGAAAATGATGAATCAAATAGAGTCAGATAAAGCAGGTGTTGTGAAACAAATTCTTGTTGATAACCAAGAGCCAGTTGAGTTTGATCAACCAATGTTTGTGATTGAATAAAGGCTAATGACCATGCTTAATAAAGTCCTAATCGCAAACCGTGGCGAAATTGCCCTAAGAATTTTGCGCGCATGTAAAGAGTTAGGTATTAAAACAGTAGCTGTGCATTCAACTGCTGATGAATCTCTAAAACATGTATTGTTGGCTGATGAAACTATTTGTATTGGTAAGGCTTCTGCTACAGAAAGTTATTTAAATATTCCTAGAATTATTGCTGCAGCTGAAGTAACAGACGCCCAAGCTATTCACCCAGGATATGGTTTTCTCGCCGAAAATGCCGATTTTGCTGAAGCCGTAGAAAAAAGTGGTTTTACCTTTATTGGTCCTTTGGCTGACACTATTAATTTAATGGGAGACAAAGTATCTGCTATTAAATCTATGAAAGCCGCTGGTGTTCCTTGTGTTCCAGGTTCAGACGGTCCATTAGGCAATAACGACGCCCGCAATAAAGAACTCGCTCGTGGTATTGGATATCCCATCATTGTAAAAGCTGCTGGTGGCGGCGGTGGTCGTGGTATGCGTGTTGTGCGTAGTGAAGAAGAGTTAGTGTCTTCTATTGCTATGACTAAAAGCGAAGCAGGCGCGGCCTTTAATAATGATGTGGTTTACATGGAAAAATTCCTAGAGAATCCGCGTCATGTAGAAATTCAAATTTTGGCTGATGGTCAGGGTTCTGCTATTCATTTGGGTGAACGTGATTGTTCAATGCAAAGACGCCATCAAAAAGTAGTTGAAGAAGCTCCTGCACCAGGTATTACACAAGAAATGCGCGAAAAAATTGGCGCCGAATGTTGTCAGGCT
Organism: Paraglaciecola sp.; assembly: GCF_051252315.1. Classification (GTDB taxonomy): domain Bacteria; phylum Pseudomonadota; class Gammaproteobacteria; order Enterobacterales; family Alteromonadaceae; genus Paraglaciecola. The sequence continues at coordinate 23,843 of NZ_JBPOFP010000008.1, forward strand.
TGTGTTGAAATTGGTTACCGTGGAGCGGGTACATTTGAATTCTTGTTTGAAAATGGTGAATTCTACTTTATTGAAATGAATACTCGTATTCAGGTTGAGCACCCTGTGTCAGAAATGATCACTGGCGTTGATTTAATTAAAGAGCAACTCCGTATCGCTTCAGGACAAAAATTAACTATCAAGCAAGAAGATGTGAAAGTTAAAGGACATGCTATTGAATGTCGTATCAATGCTGAAGATTCAAAGACATTTATACCTAGCCCAGGTAAAATTACTAAGTTCCATGCGCCAGGTGGTTTAGGTGTAAGATGGGATTCACATATTTATGCTGATTATTCAGTACCACCTTATTATGACTCTATGATTGGTAAACTCATTACCTATGGTGAAACTAGAGACGTTGCAATCGCTAGAATGCAGCATGCTTTGGATGAACTTGTCATTGGTGGCATTAAAACAAATATTGATTTGCAGAAAAGTATAATGGCCGATGAAAGCTTTGCAGCTGGTGGCGCAAATATACATTACTTAGAGAAAAAACTAGGTATACATGAATAGTTAATCAGCAAATTTTTAACAATAAAAAAGAGCGAATTATCGCTCTTTTTTTTATGCTTTAAATTCACTTTTACCTAACTAAAATATTCGTTAGCTGTCCTGCGACATTTTACGCACTACTTCTACCATATCTTTGGTGCTTTCACTGATTTCGTTAATGGTCACGCCAGTTTCTTGGATTAATGACATCCCTTGTTCTGCAAGTTCTACAATTTGTTGTACAGATTGAACCGCTTCATTTGATAGTTGATTGTTTTCTTTTACTACCTCGTCTATTTCTGCAGTCGATTTACTGGTTCTGCCAGCTAACTGTCTCACTTCATCAGCCACTACTGCAAATCCTCGGCCTTGTTCACCAGCTCGTGCGGCTTCTATCGCGGCATTTAATGCCAATAAATTAGTTTGGTCTGCAATGGCAGTAATAGTATTCACAATATTACTAATTTGTTCTGATTGGTTACTAAGTGAATCAATACTCGCTGCAGCATCAGACAAACCCGTAGACACTTTTTGCATGGCTGAAATGGCTTTATTTACAATGTTATTACCCTTGGTCGAAATTTCATCAGTTTTCACTGATGACTCATAGGCTAATTCACTGGTTTTATTTGCCGCTTCTACTGTGCTGGTTTGGTCGGTCGCGAACTTAATGACCTTATAAAGGTTGCCTTCAGCATCAAAAATGGGATTGTAAGTTGCATCTAACCATATAGTTCTGCCATCTTTAGCAATTCGTTCAAATCTTCCTGATACAAATTGGCCTGAGTTAAGCTGCTGCCAAAATTGACGGTAGGCTTCGGAATGGGCAACTTCTGTACTGCAAAACATTTTGTGATGTCGACCAATTATTTCGGATTCGACATAACCCATGGTTTGATAGAAATTTTCATTTGCTGCGAGAATATTACCTTTGATATCAAACTCAATGGTTGCCATTGAACGGGATACTGCTTCAGATTGAGCTTTTAACTCATGCATTGATTGCACTGTGTTGGTCATGTCTGAAGCTATTTTTACGACCTTTTCGACTCGTCCATTTTCGTCTAATACTGGACAATAACTAGCGGCAAGCCAAATGTTTGACCCGCTACGTGTGACCCTTAAAAACTCACCATTTGTGGGGGTTCCATTTGCAAGGTTTGTCCATAAATCTTTGTATTCTTGACTGTTCACTAAGTCGGGTTTACAAAAAATACGATGGTGTTGACCGACTATATCTTGAAGGCTGTATTCCATTGTTTGTAAAAAGTTTTCGTTGGCCGTCAGTATGTTGCCTTGGGGATCGAATTCTATCATTGCCATGGATTTCGAGAATGCGGTGATTACAGATTCAACACTTTTTTTCTGCTGAGTAACTTGGTTTAATTCTGCGGATAAATCATTTTTTTTACTAAAAAATGCCATCGATATCACTCCTTGTTGTTTAATATCATAGCCCTGATAGGTTCAATTCGTGCAAGTAACGGATTGCTGGACAGGTTTAATTAATATTCTATCGACACTTTATAAAGTTTTAACAGTTATTTTTTAGTGTGTATACCCATTAAGTGATTTAAAATCGGCATACAAACTATAAAAGTAGAAATGATAGATGCCTTGGATCCAGCTTAAAATTAATAGCCAAGCAGAATACGCAGAGCAAATTGGCGATATGCTAACGGCAAATGGCGCTCAAGCAGTGACCTTTGTTGATGCTAAAGATACACCCATGTATGAACCTAAACCTGGTGAAGTGCTTTTGTGGCCTGATACACAAACAGTGGGTCTGTACGATGCTAACTATGATATGCAGAAAGTGATAGCACAATTAGAAAAATCTAAAGTATTAGGAAAAAATTTCGTTCATAAACTAGATCAATTAGAAGACAAAGATTGGGAAAGAGAATGGATGGAAAATTTCCATCCCATGCAGTTTGGAAAGCGGTTATGGATTTGTCCTAGTTGGCGTGACGTGCCTGATCAAAATGCAGTCAATGTGATGCTTGATCCAGGCTTGGCGTTTGGCACTGGTACACACCCTACGACAAGTTTGTGTTTGAAATGGTTAGACAGTCTAGAGTTAACCCAATCGCTAGTTGTAGACTTTGGTTGTGGTTCGGGCATCTTAGGTATTGCTGCACTTAAATTAGGCGCTAAACGTGTTGTAGGAATTGATATAGACCCTCAAGCTCTATTGGCTAGCCAAGATAATGCTAACCGTAATGACATTGGTGAGTTAATTGAATTGTATTTACCCCAAGACCAGCCAGAGTTAGAAGCCGATGTCGTATTGGCCAATATTCTAGCAGGTCCTTTAAGGGAGCTTAGGGAAGTGATTACCGCTTATTGTAAACCCGGTGGAAAACTAGTGCTCTCGGGAATTTTGGATAACCAAGCTCAAGAAATTAATGATTTATATAGCGTTGATTTTGATATGGAACCTATCGAAATAGATGGTGAATGGGCTAGAGTGTCAGGTAAAAGAAAAGGTTAAATAAAATCTAATCATACATACAAAGCCAAGCAGTTGGCTAAAGGAATGGAAAATGAAACTAATTATACAATTAACAAAGCGGCTCGCTTACGCTGTGATTTTAAGTGTTTTAAGCTTTCAACTATTAGCACAGCAGGCAGTGGTTACTGAAGCCCAAAAAGAAACTGCCACCCAACTCATTCAAACAGCACTAAAAAGCGAACTTGGGTTTAGCATTGTGGAATCCTTAACCACAGAGATTGGTCCTCGTTTAGGTGGTTCTGAGGCCGAAAAACGGGCGCGTGGCTGGGGGGTTAAGTTAGGTAACCGTCTTGGTTTTGATAAAGTCAGCATTGAAAAATTTAGCATGCCATTTTGGGATAGAGGCCATTTACATATATCGTTAACCTCTCCTTACCAACAAGATTTATATGGCACGGCTTTAGGAGGCGCTGCGGCATCTAAGAAAAACATCGATGCTAGCGTGGTTTATTTTCGTGATATCCACGCCTTGAGTGCTGTGAAAGATGACGCGTTAGTTGGAAAAATTGCTTTTGTTGATGGTGACTTGTTAGTAAAAAGCCAAACGGGAGCTGGTTATGGCCAAGCGAATCAACGCAGAAGAATAGGTTGGCAACATGCACAGCGAGGTGGTGCCGAGGCATTAGTGGTACGTTCTGTTGGATCTGATTCACACCGGTTTCCCCATACAGGCATGATGAGTAAAAATGAAGACAAGTGGGCCGAAATTCCGGTTATCGCTATTTCTAATCCAGACGCCGATCATCTGCGCAGATTACATAGTTTAGGTAAACCGTTGAATATGTCTTTGCATTCAGAATCCAAATGGAAAGGTGAAGTCAGTAGCGGTAACGTGATTTTGGATTTAATTGGTAGCGAAAAACCTGAAGAAATTGTGTTAATTGGCGGCCATTTAGATAGCTGGGACTTAGGAACCGGCGCAGTAGATGATGGCGCTGGGGTTGCCATTACAACTGCAGCAGCAGCTCTGATAGCCAAATTGCCCAAGCGACCAAAACGTACTATACGTGTAGTGATGTTCGGAGCCGAAGAGGTTGGTTTGCTAGGAGCTTTTGCCTATGCAAAACAGCACAAAGACAATTTGTTTAATCACGTGGTTGCCACAGAATCTGACTTTGGCGCACAAACCATCTGGCAACTAGTCTCGAATGTGAATCCACAAGCAACAGAGCTTATGGATGAAATTGCTAAAGTCTTATCTCCACTAGGCATTGTACGTGGTGGTGCAGATGTTGCCGGTGGTGGCCCAGACATTATTCCGCTGGTAGAGTTGGGTGTACCGACTATTCGATTAAATCAAAATGGTCGAGACTATTTTGATTTACATCACACACCTGATGACACGTTGGATAAAATCAACCCAGATGAGCTTGCTCAAAACGTCGCGGCTTACGCTGCAACAATTTATATGATTGCAGATTCTGATGTGGAATTAAAAAGTAAATAATCATTCATACCGTTCACCTTCAGTAAGTTCATAACTGAAGGTGAATGGTACTCGTCACCCCTCATTTATTTTGCCCATTGTAAATAGGTATTTGTTTAATCGGAATACTCTTGCATTAAACAATATTCGAACAGCATAACAGTGCTATAGTGGTCTGCTTATCTTAGTTTATCTATCACCTCCACCAGTTTGGGTAAGCAGACTTATCGTCTGTCGATTTTGTGACTCTAATACATTTTTTCTTGTGTTCTTTTCATAACACCGGCTTTTCGCCTTTACACCACATGGTTATATGAAATGAATATTGAAATTATTACAACGCTTAGCAGCACCCTAAAAGAAACTGGCTTTGGCCTCCATTCATCTTGTCTTGACGTTTTGGGATCTATTAAACGTACAGGAAATAATGCTCGATTAACCGTATGCGAATCTACTAAAGACTTGCATGCCATCGTTGCCAGAAAACCCGATCTGGTATTTTTAGCTGCTAAATATTTGCCAATAAAAAATGGTGATAACATTTGGTTTTCTGACTTTTTTGCAAAACAAAAAATAACCTTCTCTGGCTCGGATCGTAAAACACTTAAGTATGACTCTGACAAAGTGTTAGCAAAGGTTCATTTAAAAAATATGGGCATTAACACGGCACATCACTTTACAGCTATTCCCAAACAATATTCTTGTCAGGATGAACTGCCATTAAATTTCCCGTTGTTTGTAAAGCCTATTGATGCGGCTAATGGTAATGGCATTGACGACTTATCTTTTGTTAATACCTTTGCTGAATTTGAAGCCAAAGTACTGTCAATCTATGCCTTATATAACCAACCTGCTTTAATAGAAGAGTATTTAGGTGGTAGAGAGTTTACTGTTGCGATTATATGCAACAGCGTGGGAGAAATGACCACATCTTCAATAGAAGTATCACCACCAGAATCTTCTAAAGGGTTAAGAATTTTAGGCAAAGACGTTAAACTAAATGATACTGAATGTTTAAAGAAAGTTGAAAATGCTGAAGATTCCCACCACATAAATAAGCTAGCCCAAGCTGCTTTTTTAGGGTTAGGTGTGAGAGGTTTTGGCCGTATCGACATTAAAATGAACAACAAAGGGCAGTGCTTTTTTATGGAAGCGAATCTTGTGCCGGGCATGACTCTTGGAAGCAGCTATTTTCCAAAGGCATGTGAGTTAGCGAGTAACTTACAATACGATGATGTGATTAGTTTAATGCTCGAAGAATGTTCAGGCAGAGTGATATCGGAAAGAGCGCTTAAACAACAAGGTAAACATTGGCCTCGCGCATTAGTAGCAGAAGTTTAAGCCTGTATACTCAAACAAATTATCGAGAGGTTGACGCAAAAGTGAATTACCAATGTTAATTGCCCAGCATATCAGTAAGCAGTTTGGTTCATTTCAAGCATTAAATGATGTTTCCTTTGAAATTAACAAAGGCGACATTGTCGGTTTTTTAGGTAAGAATGGCGCAGGGAAAAGCACATTAATGCGTATTCTAACCTCATTTCTTTCTTCGTCATCAGGCACTGTAATCATTGATGGCGAAGACATTGCTAAACATTCATTAAATATTCGACGGAAAATTGGCTATTTACCTGAAAGGCCTCCTCTGTATGAGGATATGACTGTGCTGCGTTACTTAAAGTTTGCCGCGCAAATAAAAGAAGTGCCCAATAATAGACTGCAGTTTCAAATAGCCAAAGTGTTGGAGGAATGTCATCTCGAACAGGTTCAAAACAAAACTATTTCAACGCTCTCAAAAGGTTATAAACAACGAGTTGGTATTGCTCAAGCGATCATTCATGAACCTAAGCTATTGATTTTAGACGAACCTACTAGTGGTTTAGATCCGATACAAATTCAACAAGTCTTAATGTTAATTAAAAGCCAGCAAGAGCAAAGAACAGTCTTATTAAGTACCCATACTTTGACTGAAATAGAGCAGATCGCACAGCGTGTCTTGATGATTAAAGCGGGCGAAGTTGTGCTCGATGACTCATTGAATAATCTATTAAAAAACAAAGACTCTTCACAATCACTAACCTTAGAGCAAGTTTTTATCAACTATCATCAAGAGCAAACTCCAACACAAGCGCTTGTATCAAATGAATAAAGTCATGGCGTTAATAAAAAAGGAGCTATATAGCTACTTTAGCTCACCCATTGCCTACATTATTTTGATTGCAATACTCACTTTGTTTAATGTGTTCTTTTTTCTCATTATCGACCAGAATCGAGAGGTGTCATTAAGAGAGGTTTTTCAACTCATGGAGTTTATGTTGGTATTCTTTATACCGCTATTAACGATGAAAATGTTTTCGGAGGAAAAATCAAATGGCACGATGGAGTTTTTACTGACAACTCCCTTAACACACACGCTGATTGTGTTAGGAAAATACTTCAGCATGTTGATTTTCTATACCCTTCTGATTGGTTTGACGGGAGTTTACTACATTATTGTTGAGTATTATGGTTCGCCTGATCGAATGGGCACTTTGTCAGGATATGTTGGAATTTGGTTAGAGGGGGCATTTTTTATTGCTGTTGGCTTACTCACTTCGTCTTGGACATCCAACCAAATAATTGCGGCAATTGTGTCTTATATAATATTGTTTTCTCTCTACTTTTCGACCAGCTTGACCCAATATTTTTCTGGCTCAACCGCAGAGTTCTTTACACAGCTTAGTACCCGTACTCATCTTGAAAACTTCTCAATAGGTGTTATCACACCTAGCGACTTGGCTTATTACATTACTGGAATATTGCTTTGTCTGGTACTAACAAGGTTGAGTATCGACAATAGGTTGTGGGAATAAATGAACAAATTTAAGATTAATCTGCAGCGGTTAGTTAAAGCGCCATTATTATGCGGTTTTGCTCTTTTAAACTTTGTTATTGGCGTGTCATTTTTTTACATTGAGCAGCAGTTTAGCTATCTAGCCATTGGATTAACTGTTATCAGTGGGGTGGCTTTTTTATTATCATTTTGTTTGATTATGACCCGCAATTTTGGGGAAACTCAATCGGATCGACAGGCGACAATATTCAATCCAAAAGGTTGGAAAAAACTAGCCATTATCATTTGTATTATTGCAGGTAGTTTAGCTTTTATAGTCGGCAGTAATTATTTGGCTAACACCTCATCGATAAGATGGGACGTTACACAAGACAAACAGCATACGTTGTCTGAAAACACCCTCGAATATATCAGCAGCTTGACGAGTGAAGTGCAATTGACGGCTTTTTATGTTGGTCTTCCCCCTAAATACCTAGAAGATCTATTCAACGAATATGCAAGAGCTTCCAATGGTGTGATTAAGACTGAAATTATCGACCCATTCGAAAAAATTGCTTATGCCGCGAAATTTGGTAATGCCATAAATGGCAAGGAGCGAAAAGTCATTGTTCAGTCTGGCGATAACCGTAAAGACCTTGATTTTACCAAGGCTGTTTTGCCTGAAGAAAAGTTAACCAATGGCATCGCCCAGGTTAGCCGCACAGCAAGAAAAGCTTACTTCCTTGCTGGGCATGGTGAGTATTCAAGCTCGAGTGAAGAATATGCAGGGTTGTCCAAGTTCAAACAACTGTTAGCAGACAATAATATCCTTAGTGAGTCATTAATGTTGGGTATTAGTCAGTCTATTCCTACTGATTGTGACGTGTTGATTATTGCTGGCCCAAGAAATGAATTAACTCCAAATGAAGAAACACTTATCAGCCGTTATTTAACAAAAGGCGGGGACGCTTTATTTCTTATTGAAAACACCTTAGTGACAACACCCGACAAACCGTTAAGTCCACAACAATTGCAACAAAACCCGAGCTTAAACTCATTACTAAACCCGTGGGGGCTCAATGTTCAATCTGACATTGTGGTTGACCTAACTAATCATGTGGGCGGTGATGTAGGTAGTCCAGCAACAAAAAATTACCAGCAACACAAGGCGCTAACTGAAGGTTTAGATTACACCTTTTATGTTCGTCCTCGTTCTATCCGTATTCTGGGTGCGCCCTCCAATATAAAACATGCTGTTATCGCATCGACGGCTTCAGCAGATAATAGTTGGGCTGAAACAGACCGAACCTTAAATATAGAATTTGACCCCAATATTGACACAAAAGGCCCTGTGCCATTTTCATATGTCGTACTTGGAGAAAAGAATACCGAGATCCAGCAAGAACATAAGTCTTCAGATACAAGATTGATCGTGTTCACTGACGCAGATTTTCTAACCAATGTTTATATCGATCAATATAGTAATGCACAGATGGGGCTCAACCTTATAAACTGGTTAGTAGAGCTTGATTACCAGACACTTGTGAATCAAAAAGAAATAAAGGTCGAACGATTAGACTTAACCAGCAAACAGAAACGACAAATTATAGTCATACTATTTTTATTGCCTTTTTTATTGGTTGTTACTGGGTTGGTCATTTGGTTAAGGGCAAAAGCAGTAAACTAAGACTTTCGACCGTCAAGGAATACGCAAAGCTAGAGTAACTCTGGTAGAGCAGGGTGTACCGACTATTCGATTAAATCAAAATGGTCGAGACTATTTTGATTTACATCACACACCTGATGATACGTTGGATAAAATCAACCCAGATGAGCTTGCTCAAAACGTCGCGGCTTACGCTGCAACAATTTATATGATTGCAGATTCTGATGTGGAATTAAAAAGTAAATAATCATTCATACCGTCCACCTTCAGTGAGTTCATAACTGAAGGTGGATGGTATTGGATTTCCCCTTATTTCTGCCTATTAAGTTGGGTTGACTTCGGCCATTAGCGGGCGAATATGAACCACTGCTTCACGCCCAAAGCGGTCTAAACAGCTTAACTGGTACACTTGGTGACAAATGATACGTTTCAGCGAACCGGACCCCACAGGTTGTGGACTTAGGTTTTGTGTGGCAATCAATTCTGAAATAGATTTTCTGGTATTTTCAGTTATCTCAAACTGAACGGGTTGCTGTGTTTTCTTCTGAACAACAATTGCCCGAGATTGGATAATATTGCCGTGACAAACATCTCTGACCAGCAATGCGACGAGATCGCAACCACGCAACTTGCTGTCTATTGCCAGATTAAAAAGTGCTAGGTCTCTTGTCTTGTTGGGTAGTTCTAACCGTATTCGAATAGACCAAATTTGTTGAAGTTTGAGCGGTAGCTTCTGTCCAATAAGTTTATTTTTGTTCCAAGGCTCTTTGGGAACATAAATGGTTAAGGCATACATGAAAGTTCTCCTATTTAACGGAGATATAAGTATGGTACCTAAATATAAGTTTGGCAGATTAAGCCTGACTTCGGCCAAAAGCAGACATTATATTTAAAAAAGACGCTATAGGCTGGATAATTGACTATTGAGCTTACTACCCAATATTCCACTGATGTTTATGTTTATATTCATCATATCCAAAGTAACGTTCTTTAAAACCCTTTAAAGCTCCTTCGTATTGAGAAAGAATTAAAATAGCATCGCTATACTGAGGTAGCATTTCACTATCTAGCATGTCCAAATATTTATATTCCGGTTCTTCCTCCATTATTTTTCGCATATCTTCAAGAAGTCTATTAACAATTTTAACTTTGCTTTCGCTCAATGTTTCGGCTGGCTTTTTGCTGCCGAGTGCCTTTAATTCCTTGTATAAATGAGAAAAAACCTCAAAGAACGAATCGTAAGCCTCAGCCTTGTCGGATGAAATTAATTTTCGAGCACTATTAGGCATTACTTCTTTTCCTTAATTTTTCTAGGGGGAGCGGTACGTATCTCTTCATCACTGTCAGACAATTCATACAACCATTTACCATAGCTAATGTGGATGTTATCCGCTCTCATCCGCTCTAGTTCCCCTAGGTATGACGTGAAGACGAAAGTTGCATCGCTGTTTGTCGGCACATCATCGCTATCGAACTGTTCAAATCCATCCAAAGGTTTGTATTCGGTACCTAACAAATTGTTTGCAACTGTAAGCGCTGAATTTAGAAATCTTAACTTGAATGGATTAATGATCTTCCCCCGATACCGTAGACACTCAGCTCGCTTCAGAATATGTATTTTCATATTCGTCAGGGGGTACATGGCCAAGGTGGCTATGTAATCTTGTTCTATTGTAAAACACTTCAATATAATCAAACAAATCAGCTCTTGCATCACTTCGACTTGCGTAGACTTTTCGCTTTACCCGTTCTGTTTTTAGTGAATGAAAAAAGCTTTCTGCAACAGCATTATCTAGACAATGACCTCTGCGACTCATACTTGGTACCAAGTTATGGGCGGCTAAGAAATCAAGGTAGTCACCACTGGCATATTGGCTACCTTGATCACTATGTACAATAACCTCTTTTGCTTTAGGTCTTCGCCATACAGCCATCAGTAGTGCTTTAATAACAATGTCTGATGTCATTGTCTGTTGCATTGACCAACCAATCACTTTGCGTGAGAACAAATCTAAAACGACAGCCAGATATAGCCACCCTTCATAGGTTTTGATGTACGTTATATCTGCGACCCAAGCGGTATCAGGTTCACACACAACAAATTGCTGTTGTAGGTGATTATCTGCTGCAATATGAGTGGTAGAAGCCGACCCAGGCAAAGACGTGTCTTGCCGTAAATATTTACCTTACACTTTGTAGCGATGAAGGTACAGATTCTGCCCGTATTTTTTGGTTAGGTGGCGAATTCTCATTACGTTAAATAGATTCCGGCCAAAAAGCACACCGGAATGACGAAAATTTAAAAACTAATCAGAACAGTCATTGTAAATGCTGTTTTTAATTGACCTGTCTATTCGTATACTGCTTTTTATCTTTGTCGGCAACGCCGATGCTTTTGACTTTCTCTCGACTCCAAGTTTTCCGAGCAACGCAGACAAATAGAGGAAAAATGACAGGGATGTCATTTTAGCAAAGTGTGTCGGGAACATTTCTTTGCGACCTCTATTTGGCAAGTCGCGCAGGATTAAAAACTTGGTTGGAGAGCGGCATTTTTCTGGTAACTCTTTTTTTGCTGTTGTAAAAAGAGTTACTGGCTAGCCATGGAGGGCAGTCAAAAATGCAATGGATTGCGGTGAACGTAGTGAATAATCTTAGTTAGCGAAGCTCATAAAGTGGCTATGCCATATGTGAGTTTTACGAATGCTTTGTGTGCGAAGCACATAGATGAACGAAGTGAATGCTTTTAGAATGAAATAAAAATGGTGCCGACTACCGGAGTCGAACTGGTGACCTACTGATTACAAGTCAGTTGCTCTACCAACTGAGCTAAGTCGGCACTGTTTTTAAAACAAAGTGACGCTGCTTACAGGTTGTTGGTAAGTGAGTTAATTAACTCTCTAGCCCTGAAAGCGAGCGCTATTCTATTCAGATACAAACGTTTGTCAATTAATTAGTTGAAATAGTTTTCAACTGCTTATAATTTCGCCAAACGTTCGGCTTCATCCTTTAACATGGGGAAATATTCTAAAGGTACATGTTTTGATAATTCGTTGATTGATAGTGCTAATTCAGCATAACTATCAGCAACTAAATTAAAGTGCCCCATTTTGCGTTTTTCTCGTGGTGTTTTTCCGTACCAATGCAAATGACATCCAGGGATGCTTAACATTTCTCTACTAAAACTCGAACAACCGATAATATTGATCATAGCAGTAGGTGACGTCACTTTGGTTGAGCCTAAAGGGAGCCCTCTAACTGCACGGATGTGGTTTTCAAACTGACAAGTATCTGCACCTTGTTGTGTCCAATGGCCTGAGTTGTGAACCCTAGGAGCAATTTCATTAACTAATAAAGTATCGCCAATCTGGAAGAATTCTACTGCCAATACGCCTACATAATCTAAAGACTCTGCCAATTTATTAAAAACTTGCTGTGCTTGTTGATTTAATGCGTCATTAACATTGGTCGCCGGCGCGATAGAAACGTGTAATTGACCTTGGTAGTGTAAGTTTTCAGCAAGGGGATAATAAGCAAGTTGGCCCTTTGTGTTACGAACAGCCACAAGTGAGAGTTCACGCTCAAAACGCAGCATTTTTTCAACGATTAAAGGGACTTTCTTAAGATCAAGTGCAGACAGGGTTTGCTTTAAACCTGCGAGTTCACTTTTGTCTTGCATGCGCCATTGGCCATACCCATCATAACCATCACGACTGGCCTTGATGATGAGTTGTTCACCTAACTTTTCGACGGCCGCGTCTAATTGTTCAATGTCTGTAATGATTTCGAAAGGACAATTAGCAATATCGAGCTTTTCAAGTAACTTTTTTTCACGTACTCGATCAGCGCCGGTCAAAATGGCTTCTGCTGAAGGTTTCAGTTTCCCACTTGCATGCATTTTAGCTAATAGGTCTTCAGGAACATGTTCAAACTCAGCAGTGACTGCGTCCACTTCTTGTAACATGGTATCGAGTGAATGATTGCTGACAAGTTTAGTCACAGGATCAACCACCTTGTGGTTTGATACATCAACAGCTTGAACTTCAACGCCAAGTGGTGCTGCTGCTAAAGACATCATTCTCGCAAGTTGGCCCGAACCTAAAACTAAAATACTCATACTTTAGGTAGTTCCAATTCTTCTTGAGCAAGCACTGTTGCAGTTTGTTCTGTTCTAAAGTTGATAATGGCTTGTTGAACCTTTGGATCTTGCAAACCAACAATTTGAGCGGCGAGTAAACCAGCATTGGCCGCTCCTGCTTCGCCTATGGCTAAGGTACCTACCGCTACACCTTTAGGCATTTGTACAATCGACAGCAACGAATCTATGCCGTTAAGTTGACTAGAACGAACAGGTACACCAAATACGGGAAGGTGAGTATGCGCCGCTATCATGCCAGGTAAGTGAGCTGCGCCACCTGCGCCACCTATGATTACCTGAAACCCCTGTTCTGCGGCTTGTTCTGCAAATTCAGTTAAAAGGTCAGGAGTTCGGTGTGCTGAAACAACTTTGGCGGTATATTCCACACCAAGTTTTTCTAACATCAAGGCTGCTTGTTGCATAGTAGGCCAATCAGATTTTGAGCCCATCACTATTGCCACTTTAGGCATAAGGTTTCTCGCTTAATTAATTTTAAATTGAGTAGATGTTTGAATTGCTAAAAATAAACATCTCTAAAATTTCAAGCCGCGTATTGTAGCCTATCGTTGGGGCTGAATAAACCTAAAGGTAATTTGGGCCATTTTTAGTATTTTTTATGACGAAAAACTTATGCCAACAAGGGGATTTAGGATGCCAATTTTTAGAAGATATCTAGAAACTAAATGTTAGTAGTGTCACCTTTGTAAGGGCTTTTTAAACAGGCATAAAAAAATCCGCTGACAGAACTCTGAGAGCGGATTATTTATTATGGTTTTATTACTAGGTTTTTTGTCTGCGCATTGCAGTGAAGAATTCATCATTGGTTTTTGTCATAGACAATTTACCAATTAAAAATTCCATTGCGTCAATTTCAGACATTTCGTGCACAATTTTACGTAGTATCCACATTTTCTGTAATTCGTCTTGAGTGGTCAGTAACTCTTCACGACGGGTACCTGAACGATTGTAATCAATTGCAGGGAACACGCGTTTTTCAGCAATTTTACGGTTCAGGTGTAATTCCATGTTACCTGTACCTTTAAACTCTTCGTAAATAACTTCATCCATTTTAGAGCCAGTGTCGATAAGTGCTGTGGCTATAATGGTTAAACTACCACCTTCTTCGATATTACGTGCAGCACCAAAGAAACGTTTAGGCTTATGTAAAGCATTGGCGTCTACACCACCGGTTAATACTTTACCTGATGAAGGTATAACTGTGTTGTATGCACGGGCTAAGCGAGTAATTGAATCTAATAAAATAACTACATCTTTTTTATGTTCAACTAAACGCTTCGCTTTTTCGATAACCATTTCTGCAACTTGAACATGGCGACTGGCTGGTTCGTCGAACGTTGAAGCGACTACTTCGCCACGTACTAAACGTTGCATTTCTGTTACTTCTTCTGGGCGTTCGTCAATCAACAATACCATCAATAAACATTCTGGATGATTAGCTGCGATTGATTGCGCTATGTTTTGTAAAAGTAACGTTTTACCTGCTTTTGGTGGCGCAACGATCAAACCACGTTGACCACGGCCAATAGGGGAGGCTAAATCTAAAACGCGAGCAGTAATGTCTTCGCTACTGCCGTTTCCTCGTTCCATGGTTAGTCGTTCGTTAGCATGTAATGGGGTCAAGTTTTCAAACAATATTTTATTACGGGCGTTTTCTGGACGATCGTAATTAACTTCGGCAATTTTAAGCAGGGCAAAATATCGTTCACTGTCTTTAGGTGGGCGAATTTTCCCGGCAATAGTGTCACCAGTACGTAAATTGAAACGTCTTATTTGACTAGGTGATACGTAAATATCATCCGGACCTGCCAAATATGATGAGTCATTGGAACGTAAGAAGCCAAAGCCATCTTGAAGAATTTCTAATACACCATTTCCGAAAATGTCTTCGCCGCTTTTAGCGTGAGATTTTAAAATAGAAAATATGATGTCTTGTTTGCGGGCGCGAGCCATGTTTTCTAGCTTCATTTCTTCGGCTAATTTAACTAGTTCGCTGATCGGTTTATTCTTGAGTTCCGTTAGGTTCATAATTGGTGGGTCTTTATGCTAGATGCTTGTCTTTACAGTCAAGTTTGTTTGAATGATTCAAAGGTATTTACTTTTATTAATCTCTGATTTGAGCTAAATACGGGTCTGTTCAGGTGTGAACACAAGTAAAACTTAGCATCATTAATTCAGATAGTCTAGTGAAATTGTTTTCTCTGTGAGTGACACGAGTAAAGGTATAAACTTTTAAATAATAAAAAACTCAGCTATTGCTGAGTTTTTTATTAAGTTAGTAGTAACAAAAATAATTAAATATTTTCGTTTAAAAATTCTACTAGTTGGGCTTTTGATAAAGCGCCGACTTTAGTTGCAGCGACGTTTCCATCTTTAAATAACAATAAAGTTGGAATTCCACGAATACCATACTTAGGTGGTGTTTCGTTATTTTCATCGACATTCAGCTTGCCAACTGTTAACTTGCCGTCAAACTCATCGGCCACTTCGTGTAGAATTGGTGCGATCATTTTACAAGGGCCACACCATTCAGCCCAAAAGTCAACTAACACAGGACCAGCAGCATTGATAACATCGGCCTCGAAACTATCGTCAGACAAGGTGATAATTTTGTCGCTCATTTTTTTCTCCGTAATTTTTTCTTACGCTGATATATATTCAACGTATTAATGATTGTTATATAGAAACTGGTTTTTAATGCAAGCAATGATAAGCTATAAGCTATGCAAACAACACATTTAACCGAAACACATTTTTCAGACTTAGCCATTCACCCGCAGGTTGTTGAAGCTTTATCTGCCGCGAATTTTAATCACTGTACGCCTATTCAGGCTTTGAGCTTACCTCCTTTACTCGAAGGTAATGATATTGCAGGTCAGGCACAAACAGGAACCGGTAAAACCATTGCTTTTTTGGTTGCGACTTTTCACTATTTGTTAACTAACCAACAAGACTCAAAACGTCAGCCTAGAGCAATTATTATGGCTCCAACCCGTGAGCTTGCTGTGCAAATATTTAATGACGCTGAATTGCTTAGCAAACACACTGGTTTGTCACTTGGACTCATTTATGGGGGCGAGGGTTATCAAAGTCAACGTGAAAAGTTACAAGAAGGTGTAGATATTATTATTGGTACCACCGGGCGTATCATTGATTACTACAAACAGAACATCTTTTCGTTAGACAATATCCAAGTAGCGGTGTTAGACGAAGCCGATCGAATGTTTGATTTAGGGTTTATTAAAGACATTCGATATTTATTTAGAAGAATGCCTAAACCAACTGAACGCTTGAGTATGTTGTTTTCGGCAACCTTGTCTTACAGAGTGCAAGAGTTGGCCTATGAACACATGGATAACCCTACTCACGTACAAATTGAACCAGAGCGTAAAACGGCAGAACGAGTAAAAGAAGAATTATTTTATCCGTCAGATGATGACAAACCCTATTTGTTATTGACCTTGATGGAAGAAGAATGGCCAGAAAAAGCCATTGTTTTTGCAAATACTAAACATAGTTGTGAACGCGTATCTGATTGGCTAGAAGCAGATAATCACAGAGTTGGTTTGTTAAGTGGTGATGTCCCACAAAATAAGCGACTTAAAATATTGGAAAACTTCACTTCTGGTGGAATTGATATTTTAGTGGCAACCGATGTTGCTGCCCGTGGTCTACATATTTCTTCTGTAAGTCACGTATTTAATTATGATTTACCAGACGATGCAGAAGACTATGTGCATCGTATAGGGCGTACAGGACGCGCAGGGCAAAGTGGTACCTCTATCAGTTTTGCTTGTGAGAAATACTCACTAAACTTGCCTGCCATAGAAGAGTATGTTCAGCACTCTATTCCGGTGACAGAATATAACCCGAATGATTTAATTCGAGATGTCTCGCCACCTAAACCAAGGTTTAAAAAACGTATGCAAAATGGCAGAAGCCATCAAAAACGTCATTCAGGACCTCGCCCAAATCGAAATAGATGAATAAAGAACACGTAGAAGTCATAGCTCCCTTTGCTCAACCAGAGCAGTTGTATGCTGCAGTAGATTTAGGCTCTAACAGTTTCCATATGGTGGTTGTTAGAGTGTCTGCTGGAAGTGTACATATAATAGGAAAAGTAAAACAAAAAGTGCGTTTGGCTGCAGGTCTAGACGAGAATATGGTGCTCGACCAAGCTAGTTTAGATCGTGGTTGGAATTGCCTTAGGGTTTTCGCAGAACGTCTACAAGATATCCCTTTACCTAATATTAAAATCGTTGGTACCGCTACGCTTCGCTTAGCTGCCAATGCTGATGTGTTTATTAATGAAGCCGAAAAAATTCTTAATCACAAATTAAATGTTATTGATGGTGAAGAAGAAGCTAGGCAGATCTATTTGGGTGTTGCATACACTTCTGCCAATCAAGGCAACTCGTTAGTTATTGATATCGGAGGTGCTAGCACCGAGGTCATTGTGGGTAACGACATGAACCCTATTCATCTCGTTAGTATGAATATGGGTTGTGTTACTTTTAAAGAGCGCTTTTTTGCTGATGGCAATATATCTGAACAAGCATTTGAAAACGCAATCCAGCATGCTAAATCTTTATTAGAACCAATAGCCGAAGACTTTTTGAGTTTTAATTGGCAACAATGTCTTGGGGCTTCTGGTACGCCTCAAGCCATTACAGAAATATTGGTGACACAAGGCATTAGTGACTCCATACGTCTTGATTATTTACACAATTTAAAGTTGCAATGTATCGACTGTGTGACGATCCCAATGTTAGACATTGATGGTTTAACAGAGTCTAGACGAGCCATATTTCCCAGTGGACTAGCTATTCTGATTGCCTTATTTGAAACTTTAGATATTCAAGAAATGCAAATCTCAGGTGGCGCTCTGAGAGAAGGGCTCATTTATGGCATGTTAGACAACATGCAGCAAAATGACAGGCGAACGCAAACCCTTGAACAAATTATTGATAGGTTTCACATCGAGGCAGAGCATGCCAACCGTGTAAAAAACCTGTCATTAACTATGTTTAAGCAAGTTCAAAAGCAGCTTGAGTTAAACAAGATTGAATGTGAACCCATGTTAATTGCAGCTTCCATGTTAAGCGAATTGGGCATGCACATCGAATATAAACAGCACCATAAACATGGGGCGTATATATTAAGTTATTTACCTATGGTGGGTTATACCCAGCAACAAGTTTCAGGTATTAAAACGTTAGTGCAAAGTCACAGGCAAGATATTTTGTTAACGGCTTTTGAATCTTTCCATCCGGATGTACGTAATGCCCTGCAAGTACTAACACGTATTTTGCGTTTGGCGTGTATTTTATCTATTCGTCGTAAAGACCATTTATTGGCTGAATTTGATTTAAAGACTAATAGTGAAGAGTGGGTGCTTACTTTCCCTAAAGGATGGCTTAAATCGCATCCATTAATTGATGCTGAACTGGCTAATGAAAAGTGGCAACAACATAAAGTAGGCTGGAAGTTGGAGTGTAACTAACCAGCATTAATTGTTGGTTACAAAAATTTAGTAAACTCCTAGCTTGCGGTTTATCAAAGCTAAATCTTATTATTCGAGTTTTTAAAAGTGTAAAACTCTAAACAATATTTAGTAACATATTTTCTATCCTATTAAATCTATGCAAATTAGACATTTGCCCTTCTCTTCAGTAAGGTTGATATTCTTCCCTATATTTTTGTAATTTAAATATGCTGAATATTTTTGGAACAGGTAAGTATTTACAGGATGTAAGCCAAGCGTCGCTTTCTAGTATGTTAGAAACCCTGCAACTGGAGAAACCTTCAGGCATCTTTATTCTATGTTGTGACGAAAGTTATCATCAGCTAGATTTTTTTGATGCATATTTAAAGACGATCTCTTCACCCGTATTTGGTGGGGTGTTCCCCGCAATAGTTTATAAAGGAAAAACAGTTAAAAAAGGCATGGTGCTGATCCCAGTATTTATGCCGATTGAAGTCAAATTGTATCCAAATCTGCAAACAGTGACAGAGTCTGAATTGAAATTCGATTTTGAATTAAACCAATATCAATCCTTGATGGTCTTGGTTGATGGTCTCTCACGGAATATTGATTATGCGTTGAATCAAATCTTTTTGCATTACGGGCAAAGTATAAAAGTTTTTGGAGGTGGAGCCGGCTCTTTAAGTTTTGAACAAAAGCCTTGTTTGTTTTCCAATCATGGCATGAGTGCGGATGCCATGCTTATCGTGGCAATTCAATTGGATTTTAATTTGGCAATTGGTCATGGTTGGGAAGTGTTGGCGGGACCATTTTTAGCCAACCAAGTAGATGATAATCGTATACTGCAGCTTAATTTCCAACCGGCACTACAGGTATATCAACAAGTCGTTGAACAGCATGATGGCCGCTTGTTTGGCGAAAACGAATTTTTTGATATAGCAAAAACTTATCCATTTGGTATTCAACGTTTAGATGACGATATATTGGTGCGTGACCCTGTAACCAGTGAGGGTAATGCATTAGTTTGTGTCGGTAAAATACCTGAAAATACCATGCTGTATGTGTTAAGTGGCCAATCAGAACATTTAATAGATGCCGCTGTTTTGGCCGTCAAAAGTACGATAAAAACCACTTCGGATGCTCAGGGAGTTCTTTTTGATTGTATTAGTCGAAACCTTTTCCTAGAAGAAAAGTTTGACACCGAATTAGAACAAATATCCTCTACTTTAGGTACTGAATCCAGCTTGTTTGGTGCGTTAGTACTTGGAGAAATTGCATCAGGACAGTCAGGTGCAGTGCATTTCCATAACAAAACAGCAGTGGTAGCTGTTGTAACTGAATAGGGAAATAGATACATGGACGCTATCGCTCGCACATTACAGCTAATTTCTATTCAGCACGAATTGTCTATGACAATTGGATCAGATTTAAATCTTGAAAAAATGCTTAGTTTATTTATGCAAAGGGCTCAGCTTCGCCTTAGTTTGAGTGCGGTATCTGTGATCCATAATTTGTCCACGGCAGATGAAAGTAGCCATGGTACTAATCATATTAGTTTTTCATTTCCCAAAAATTGTGACTTAGAAAATGATTTTTTGCTTAAAAATGCAGGGGAGTTATTCAAACAAAAAGTTAATACTTATTATCAATGTAAATTACATGATTATTTTTACTATTTATTTGTAATTCCCAATTTTGGAATTTTAATTCTAGAGCGAAAACATCAAGCTATAGAAGCAACAATTCTTGAAGCTCTTAGTCCATTAGTCGAAAAGTTGGCTACCAGTTGTTTAGCTTGTGTTGAACATCAAAATCTAATTGAAGAAATATCTGCCAGAAAAAATGCTGAACAATCTCTCATTCAACAGTCATTGTTAGATCCACTGACCGGTCTGCCCAATCGAAAAATGTTTAATATGAGTTTAACTCAAGCCTTGGATAGATCAGCACAAAGTAAGCATTTTGGTGCTGTCTTATTTATTGATTTAGACCGCTTTAAAGTGATTAATGATAGTTTTGGTCACAGTGTTGGCGATGAAGTTTTAAAATTTATTGCGCAGCGGTTTTTAAAATGTGTCACCAAAGATGACACTTTTGCACGTATGGGGGGAGATGAGTTTGTATTGTTGGTAACAAACTTGAGTCAAGATAAGAGCAAAGCCGTGAATAAAGCGAAAGGGATAGCGCAGGAGCTTTCGGCTCAATTGTCTAAACCTCTTTATATCGATGAAAATAGCTTTTCTGTCACTATCAGTACAGGGATAAGTTTGTTTCCTTTGGAGGAAGCTTCGGATCTGAGTGCTCAACAACAATGCAATTCTTTATTAAAAAATGCTGATTTAGCTATGTATCGAATTAAGCATGGAAATCGTAATGGTTATGGTTTTTTTAGCTCAGAGATGCAGGCTTATTCTGATAAACGGACTCAAATTGAGAAAAATTTGAGATTGGCAGTTGCCAGAAATGAACTTGAATTGTTTTATCAACCACTGGTTAATTCGAGTGCTGAAATGATTGCCGCAGAAGCTTTGTTAAGATGGAATAGTCCACAATTGGGGCAAGTTAGTCCCGCAGAATTTATTCCAATTGCCGAGGAATCTGGCTTAATCATAGATATTGGCCAATGGGTAATAATCGAAGTGTGTAAGTTGCTGCAACAGATAAATACCGACCTAAACTCTAATAAACCCAGTTATATTAGTATTAATGTAAGCCCGAGGCAGTTTAGCCAAGCTAATTTTGTACAACATTTTGTATCGATTTTAGATGAGCACAAAATTAACTATAGACATGTTCGAATCGAAATTACCGAAGGTGTGGCGATAGACAATGTCGAATTGGCAATTGCAAAACTGAAAATGTTAAAGGAATTTGGCATTGACTGTATGTTAGACGACTTTGGTAGTGGTTACTCCTCACTGTCTTATTTAAATAAACTACCGTTACAAGCAGTTAAGATAGACCGAAGTTTTATCAAAAATATAGAAAGCTCGAAATATCATCAACTGATTGTTAATGCGGTATGCGATATATGTGATTATTCGCAACTAGAGTGTATTGCCGAAGGTGTCGAAACCCAATCTGAAGCCGGCTATTTAGTTGGTAAAAATATTAGCTCCATACAAGGTTATTATTTCCACAAACCAAAACCGCAGTCAGAATTTCTAACGCTAATGCAATAAGACTATATTTATTGATTGATCTTATAAGCTTTTTTTAAGCAGTAACTTTCTGATGTTGGCTAATTGGGTTTTAGAAATATTGATAAAGACGGTAGACCACGAACTTGTTTGTCGTTAGATGAATAGGGTATTCGTACATACGACGCCCACGTAGGGGCGTTGCAAGAAATTGTTGGTTAAGTCACACACTTATTTAGATTTTTAATTGTTCAGAAGTTGCGCGGCTTGCTTAGCAAAGTAGGTCAGAATGCCATCTGCTCCTGCTCGTTTAAAGGCTAATAGTGATTCTAGAATCACTTGTTCTTCGTTCAACCAACCATTAGCAAAGGCGGCTTTGTGCATAGCGTATTCGCCACTTACTTGATAAGCGAATGTTGGTACTTTGAATTCGTCTTTGCAGCGTCTCACAATATCTAAATACGGCATGCCAGGTTTGACCATGACCATGTCCGCCCCTTCTTGCAGATCTAGAGCAATTTCTCGTAGTGCTTCATCAGAGTTGGCGGGATCCATCTGGTAACTCTTTTTATCGCCACCTTTGATATTGCCCGCTGATCCCACTGCATCTCTAAAAGGCCCGTAATAAGCCGAAGCATACTTAGCTGAGTAAGCCATGATACAAGTGTTGATATAACCATTTTCTTCCAATGCTTGTCGTATGGCACCAATACGGCCATCCATCATGTCTGACGGCGCCACAACATCAGCGCCTGCTTCGGCGTGAGATAAAGCTTGTTTGATTAAGACTTCAATGGTTTCGTCATTTAATACATAACCACTTTCATCAATCAGTCCATCTTGACCGTGAGATGTAAAAGGATCTAAGGCAACGTCTGTGATCACTCCAAGCTCAGGAACCGCGGTTTTTAATGCTCGCACTGCTCTTTGTGCTAGACCTTGAGGGTTAAAGGCTTCTTTGGCACATAAGGATTTAGCTTCTGCGGGTGTCACAGGAAATATGGCAATAGCCGGGATACCTAATTCTGCTAGCTCTCGAGCTTCTTTAACCAACAGGTCGATAGATAACCTTTCCACACCAGGCATTGAAGAAACAGTTTCTTTTTGGTTTTCTCCTTCGAGCACAAACATAGGGTAAATGAGATCATTTACACTTAGCTGATTTTCGGCCATTAATCGGCGGGTAAAGTCTTGTTTACGTAGTCTGCGCATGCGACTTTGAGGAAATTGTTCGAACATTGTGGATCCTGTTGAGCTAGTTAGTTGTGAATTAATTCACTTCCTAATATTTTGTTTCTTCCAGTATTTTTAGCTTTATACAATTGTTTGTCGGCTAAAGCCAATAATGAATCTTCTGATTGTTCTGCTATGGCAGTTGCGACCCCTGCACTAACAGTAATTTGTACTTTTACGTCATCAATAATAATTGGTGTATCTGCAATGGTTTGACGAATTCTCTCAATTAAATCCAAGGCGCCGGTCAACTCTGTGCTAGGTAGAATAAGTGCGAACTCTTCGCCCCCGTAACGGCACACATAGTCACTAGGCCGTTTGAGTGCGGCTTGAATAGTCTGTGCTACTGTTTTTATACACTCGTCGCCGACTAAGTGACCATACTGGTCGTTAACACTTTTAAAGTGGTCTATGTCTAACATGACTATCGAGAGTTGTGTTTGTTCTCTTCTGCTTCTGCGGACTTCAGCTTGATATTTTTTGTCAAAATAACTGCGATTTTTTATGCCAGTGAGTGCATCTAAAGTGTTCTTTTTTTCTAATTCTCTATTGATTTCAGACAATTCTCGTAAGGCTATTTCTAATTCTAAAGTGCGTTCTTGTACTTTATATTCAAGCTCTTCAGTTTCATTTTCTTGTTCTGACAGCTTTTTTGCTTGGTTAAGTAATAGTTGTTTGTCTTCTGTTAATGTCTTTATTTCTGTTTGCCATAGGTTTTTCTGTATTTGAATATAGCTTGTTAAGCTTGAAGTAGTGACAAAGTAGGCTTTGAGTAAAAGGCCGCTCAATAATAAAAAGGCAGACAAATACACATCAAAGGACTGATTTATATTCTGGATTAATTGAACCAATACTAATATCGAAAATATGGCCCAACCGATTGTTAATGCTTTTGCCGGTTTCTCTTTTTTATGCCAAGCATAGGCGTTGAGTATGACAAGCAGAGTGAGGCCAATACCGGCAAAAATAAAACTCAAATACATAGCTGTATTTGCAGCAATAAATAGATTTACTCCAACAAGGATTAACAAGATAAACAAATAAGCCTTTATTGTTAGGTCTATCACTTGGCTTGTTTTATGTATTTTTAGAATTGAACGGCAGTGCATGATTGCTGTTATTATTGCCATTAATAAAGCTAGGTTGATTATAAGGTTGAGTGGATAAACTGAGATAAACTCAAGGCTTAATCCTTCATCCGAAGCAAAGTGAAGAGGGAATGAGGTTAACACTGAACAGGTGAGCGCAGTAACAGCAGCGTACCAACCAAATTGCGCTGATTGAGTGTATAAGTAAATACTTAAATTGATAAAGCTCAAGGTTAAAATGCAAGGGAGTAAAAAACCCACTAAGTCACTCATGGGGGTAAACAAAAAAGAAGCCGTGAGTAGTATTAGTAAAACGCAGCTACCACCGTATGTTAACCAATGCTGACGATTTTTTTCTGCACTTAGGTTAAATCCCATTAAGTGTTCCTAAGGGAGTGATGTTAAACAGAGTTTGAGTATTACGCATGTTAGCTGTGTTTACCTCCCTGAGTTCTACCTTCATGAGCTCGGCTACTTTCTCAGCAATGAACGGCAAATAGGCTGGTTCGTTATTTCCTTTATCGACCTTACGGTTATTTGCTAAACCTTTGGGCCGTAAATAGGGGGCGTCTGTTTCTAATAGTAAGCGTTCTAGTGGCAAATGTTGTAATGCTTCGCGTAAGTCAATTCCTCGTTTGAGATCGCATGCCCAACCAGTAATGCCAATATAAAATCCTAACGCTAAGTACTCTGCCATTTGTTCTTTATTACCCGTAAAACAATGCGCTACACCACCAACTAAATCATTTTTGTATTTTTGCAATAAGGTGATTTGTGAATCAAATGCATCTCTTTCATGTAAAAAAACTGGCAGCTTTAATTCACAAGCAAGATTTAATTGTTGTTCAAATGCATAGGTTTGATCGGTTGGCGTTGAAAAGTTTCGATTAAAATCGAGTCCACATTCACCAATAGCAACTACTTGAGGATTATTCGCGAGCTGTTTCAAGTGTGAGTACGTATCTTGGTTAAATTCACTGGCATGATGAGGATGTACGCCAGTGGTTGCATATAAGTGTTTAGGGTGGAGTGTCGTTAATTCTATAGCTTGCTGGCTAATTTCTAGAGAAGTGCCTGTGATAATGATTTGATTAACATTGGATGCGATAGAACGGCTTAGCACTGGCTCTAGATCGAGTCTTTTATCCGTAAAGTTGACCCCAATATCACACCAAAACATAAGGCTAAGTTCCCATTGTGAAACGTGTTGTTAGATTATCAAATGAATACCAATATTTTACTCAAGAGATACATGAAGAAATTTTAGTTGGTTTCAGCTTCTTCATCTTCATTGTTTTCATCGTCGGGCTTTGGACGTGAATATACACTACCAACAATTATGCCAAATTCGTACAGAATCCACATCGGTATTGCCAACAGGGTTTGAGAAATAATATCAGGTGGTGTGAGTAACATGCCCACTACAAACACGCCAACAATCACATAGGGACGTTTAGCTCGCAGTGCATCGGGGGTTGTCATTCCTGTCCAGCACATCAGTACTATTGCCACAGGAATTTCGAAAGATAAACCAAATGCAAAAAATATTTTCAATACAAAATTTAAGTAGCTGCTAATGTCTGTATTTATAACAACGCCTTCAGGGGCAACACTGCTGAAAAAGGCAAACGCTAAGGGAAAAACCACATAATAAGCAAAGGCCATTCCTAGATAGAAGAGCAAGGTGCTTGAAAAAAGTAAGGGGGCAACTAAGCGTTTTTCATTTTTATATAAGCCTGGAGCTACAAATCCCCAAATTTGATAAAAAACCATTGGAATAGCGATGAAAAATGATAAAACCATGGTTAATTTAAAAGGCGCAAAAAATGGAGAGGCGACGTCTGTCGCTATCATCTCAGCGCCCTCGGGTAAGGTGTCTAATAAAGGTGTTGCTAACCAGTGATATAGATCTTGAGCAAAATATACCAGGCATAAAAACACTACAAAGACACTTAAGAATGCCTTCATTACGCGACTTCTAAGCTCAATTAAATGGGCAACTAAGCTGTTGGGTTCGGACACTTTTATTGCTCTTTAGAATAGGGTTTTTGTACAGATTTTGCTGCTTCACGGAGTTCGTCAACAGATTCCTGTAATTCAGGGGAGAGATTTTCTAAGTTAGTTTGTTCCGCTTTTTTAAGATTTTCGTGTAGTTCATGGATTTTAAATTGTTGTTCTACTTCTTGTTTAAATCCATTTGCCATACCTTTTATACCACGCACTGTTTTCATGGTTGAGCGCACTGCCCCAGGTAATCTTTCTGGGCCAAGTACAATTAAGGCTAATACACCAATAATCAATATTTCAAAAAAGCCAATATCAAACATTAACTAGACTCTTTCTGTTCACTCTTGGTTTGCTTTGCTGATGCATCTACAGATTCCGTTGATTTGTCTTCAACTTTTTCATCTGGCTTTGACTCAGCTTTTGCAAAATCTGCATCTTTGTTTGTTTTGTTATCAGCGTCTTCGTCGCTCATGGCTTTTTTAAAGCCTTTTAAAGCGCCGCCTAAGTCACCACCCATTCCACGTAATTTTTTTGTTCCGAATAATAAAACCACAATAGCTAGGATAATTAGCAGCTGCATAGGACTAATGCCAAACATAAAATACTCCAATATTTTTAATCTACTTCATTATACGTTTCTACAAGAAAAGGTCACTGGGTTTGATGGTTTTAAATGTAAATTAATAATATAAGTCTAGGTTACTGAAAGAAAATTCACTTAAGCGGCTTTTATAACTGCTAAAGTTATCTTAACGGATAAAGTACAACTGGTTTTGTTGATAAGGTTGGGTATTTGAAACAAATATGGAAAATACTGCTGGTTTGTATGGTTTATATTGGGCTATTTAGCTCAGTTAACGCACAACAAAACCAGCAAGATTATCTTTGGTTAGACTCTATGCACACTAATGTAGTGAGTTCTGTGGGGTCAACAGCTGTTTGGTTTGATAACTTTTTTGCCTTAGAAGATTTTCCTACAGATACCCCTGCAAATGGTGAAGCACGAATACGTTTAGGCTGGGAGCCTAGAAGCAGAGATTTAAATGAGTTTGAAACGCGGTTTAAAGTGCGTTTCAAACTACCGAAATTAAAAAATAGGGTTGATGTCATTTTGTCTGATTATGATGATGAGCAAGCTGATAGCTCTCTAAATGTTTTACAGAATCAAAGTTACCCAGAACAAAATCGTTTTAGTTTGGCTTTGCGTTGGAAGAGTACACCTGATAGCGGTTTTTCTCATCGATTAGGAATCGGCAGAAAACTACAAGTATTTGCTAAAAGTCGATATCGTAACTTTCATCAGCTTTCCCCTAAAACGTCATTTCGATGGGAAACTGCCGCATATATATATTCTAAGGATGGTTTCGGGGCAGAAGTCACGGGCCAATTTGGATATGATTTTAGCGATTCAGACCTCTTCCGTTTTAATAATCATTTTTACTTTAGAGACAGAACGAACGATTGGTTTTGGCAGCACAATTGGCAAAATCTAAAACAACTAGATGCAGATACGGCTTTGATCAGTGGCCTGTATTTGGAAGGCAATAGCCAACCTAACTATAGAATTGAAGAGTATTTGATCAGTACCCGATGGAGAAAAAATGCTTTAAGAGAATGGCTTTTTTTTGAATTAGAACCCTTTGTAATGTGGCGCCGAAATGAAGGCTTCTCAGCTTCTTATGGCATTGCTCTTAGGGTTGAAGGATATTTTAGTAAATATTAAGTGAATTGTTTTAGTCGTAAATAATCAGTCCTTTTTAATTTTCCATGCTGCAACCCAACTTATGACACCCATAACCGCGCCGGTAATGCTTGGCCACATTAAACTCTGATAAATAGGTAAAACGCTAGCCACAATAATAAAGGTGCAACCAATCATAACGAGTTGACTACTTTTATGTTGTTGTTTGAGTTGATTTTGCTGCTTTTCAAATTGTAGTCTTTGTTGTTCTGGCAGGGTTTTAACCTGTTTCAATGAATCGTAAATTAAATCAGGTATCTCTGGTAATTTTTCAGACCAAAAAGGTAGGTTGGCTGATATTTTGTTATACATCGCTTTAAAGCCAATTTGCTCTTTTAGCCAGTTTTCTAAGAAGGGTTTAGCGGTTTGCCAAAGATCCAGTTGTGGATATAACTGACGGCCCAAACCTTCGATGTATAACAAGGTTTTTTGTAGTAATACGAGTTGTGGTTGTATCACCATATTGAATCGTCTAGCGGTGTTGAACAGTTGCAACAACACATTGCTAAACTCAATTTCAGCTAAAGGTTTTTTAAAAATGGGTTCACATACTTTACGAATTGACGCTTCAAAATCATCTATATCTGTGTCGGAAGGTACCCAGCCTGAATCTACATGCAGCTCTGCTACTTTCCTATAATCGCTATTAAAAAAGGCGATAAAATTTTCAGCTAAATATCGTTTATCTTCGCGGGTTAATGTACCAACTATGCCGAAGTCTATGGTGATATATTGTGGGTCTTGTGGGTTTTCGAATGCAACAAAAATGTTGCCAGGATGCATGTCTGCATGAAAAAAACTATCTCTAAAAACCTGGGTAAAAAAGACTTCAACACCACGTTCGGCTAATCGTTTTAAATTAGTATTACGAGCTGTTAATTGTTCAATATCTGAAATTGGCGTGCCGTAAATTCGCTCCATAACCAATACATTTCTATGGCAATAGTCACTGTATATTTTGGGGACATACAAGGCAGGAGAGTTTTCAAAGTTTTGCTTAAATTGAATGCCATTAGCCGCTTCGTGGGTCAGATCTAGCTCATCGATTATGGTGCGCTCATATTCTTCGACTACTTCTACTGGACGTAATCGTTTACCGTCAGGCAGTAGATTTTGTAACACGCCCGCTAAGGTACGCATTAACTCTATATCAGATTGAATAGTTTGTTTTATGTTGGGGCGGATGACTTTGACCACGACATCTTGTTCTTGGCCTGTGGTTTTATTTTGTAGCTTGGCAGAATGCACTTGAGCAATGGATGCTGACGCCAATGGTTTTGTATCAAATTCGCTGAATAACTCGTCAATCGAGGTCAACCCAAAGGCATGGCGAATGATTTGTTGAGCTTGTTCACTATCAAAGGGCTCTACTTGATCCTGAAGAATGCTTAATTCTTTAGCGATATCACTAGGCAATAAGTCTTTGCGTGTTGATAACATTTGGCCAAATTTAATAAAGACAGGACCTAACGTCTGTAGGGCTAATCTTATTCGTGTACCCTCAGACTTGTCTTTGTGTTTATTGCCTAACCAAAAGAACAAGCCGCGACCTAACTTAGCGTACCAAGGTAGCCATTTATTCGGGATCATTTCATCTAACCCATGTTCTAACATGACTTTGTTTATGTGATATAGGCGAAATATTCTCACTGGTCTGGTGATCCCTTATCCGGTTTGTTTTCTGCTAAGGCCGCTTGTTCTAGAAATGTAATTCTAGCTGCTAATCGTTCGGTGTTACTGCGTAACTCACTTACGTCTTCGCTAAACAAAATAAACTCATTTTGAGAAATAGTGACAGAGTTTGGTTGACGTAGGTTTGCGGCTAGTTTTTCTGCTGTTTTATCTAATTGATTTTTTGTTTTTTCAAAAAAGGATTTTGTAGTCGAAAAGGTTTGGTGAGCCACAATGTCACCGGTATATTTAGAAAGTTGTTCTTCCCAATCTATATCCAACTCTTTTATCAAACTACTGAAAGTCTGGGCCACATAGATATCACCAATAAGGTTTAATTTTTTTCGCTGAATAAGTTGGGTCAATTGACTTGAATCTTTTAGTTTAGGTAAGGTTTCTAAATTTAATTCAATGAGACAATCAACAGCTGGGTCTGACGCTTCGTCAGGTGCAATTCTTACATCTATCTGATCGGAAAAACTAAATAATAACGGCCATGGCAGTTCTTTTATTGTGACTTGTAACGATTTACCGGACAACTTACTTAAGCGCTTCTGGCTATCGGAGTCAAGTTCGAGCAAGCCGTTTAAGGCGAGTTCGATCCCTGAGGTGACAAGTTGCGGTAATGGCATATTAGAATTTAAAACCTCGATGCAAAGCGACTATGCCCCCAGTCAAATTATGATAAGTGGTTTGTTCAAAACCTGCATTATCCATTATGCTTTTTAATACTTCTTGCTCCGGATGCATACGAATTGACTCGGCTAAATATTGATAGCTATCCCCATCATTTGCCACTAGTTGGCCAATTTTAGGTAAAAGATGGAATGAATACGTATCGTAAACTTTATTTAATAATTCGTTATTAGGTTTGGAGAATTCTAATACCAATAAGCGACCACCTGGTTTTAAAACTCGGTACATAGAAGCAAGGGCTTTGTCTTTGTCAGTAACGTTTCGAAGACCAAAAGCAATGGTGATAATATCGAATGTGTTATCGGGAAAAGGCAACTCTTCGGCATTTGCTTGTACATAATCCACATTACCCACTATGCCTAGATTACGTAATTTATCACGACCTACTTTTAACATAGCATCATTGATGTCAGCCAATATAACTTGACCTGATTCGCCAACAATTCTCGAAAACTTAGCGGTTAAGTCGCCTGTTCCTCCAGCAAGATCGAGAACATTGTGTCCTGCTCTAACTCCGCTGCAATCTATTGTGTAACGCTTCCATAAGCGGTGGATACCTAAAGACATTAAATCATTCATAATGTCATATTTAGCTGCAACAGATTGAAACACGTCTTTTACCATGTTTACTTTTTGATTTTTGTCTACCTGTTTAAAGCCAAAATGAGTCGTATCTTGCTGTTGGGTATGTGACTCGCTTGAGTTTGAATCGCTCATGAATGTTCCTAAGATCTAATCTGTTGCTAGTTTACCCAATAAAGAAGCGAGTCAACAGAGTTGGTTTGGTAATTTTATATCTTGGGTATAAATTTGCGTGAGCTTGAAGGCAATCTAGTTAATTTGAATCTGGATAAGATACAGAAGAGCAGGGGGAGAAGGTGAAGCTACCCAACTGACTTATTTAGCCAGTTGGGTTTAATACGACTTATAAAGATTGAATAATTTTATCTAAACCAAGTTTAGATTTAGCTACAGATTCCACTTCATTTAGTCCATTTGGATATTCTTCTTGTTCTAGCACTAACCAGCGTGTGCCGCCATGTTCCATTTGGGTTTTGATGAGTGTCGCCCAATCATAACTGTCTTGACCGATGAAAGGACTTTTGCCCGTTTCTTTGGCATCTTTTCCTTTGTAAGTTCTGATTTTTATGTGGGTGGTTAAAGTACGGCCGGCATATTTTTTTACATATTCGACAGCATTTTGTTTGGCAAAATTTACCCAGCCCACATCTAATTGTAGAAATACACTTTTAGGCGTGTTTTGAGCAATGTAATCCCAATATGTCGAGCCTTCGAAAGAGTCAAACTCCATATCATGGTTGTGATAACCCATAAGCAAACCTTTTTCAGCGAGCTTAACTGACAATGCTGTTAATTCTTTGGTTAAATCTGCAACACCATCAGCACTCCATGCGCGACCATCTGCTGGAATAATGATTAACTCAGCACCTAGTTTTTGATAAAAGTCTAAGGTGGGGGCTAACTTGTCACCACGTAAATGCTTAAAACCCACATGAGCGCCACTGGCTTTTAGCCCGATTGAGGCTAAATATGTTTTTAAACCTTCAGGGTCGTTTGCATAACTACCAAAGTTACCAGCAAATTCTACTCCGCTAAATCCCATTTCTGAGATATTTTCTAGGGTGCCTTTAAAATCGGCTTTAAGTGCATTTTTGACTGACCAAAGTTGCACGCTGACTGGAGGCACCTGAATGCTATCAGCTTTGTTTGTCTGTGTACTAGAACAAGCAGTTAGTCCGACCAAAGTCAGAGCTAAGTAGCAAGATAGTATAATTTTTCTCATGTTGTATACCTTCGGTTATTTGCTTAGTGAGCAAACTAATAGTTAAAAATTAATGAGCTATTTTTTTCTTCTTTTTCTTGCCTTTTAGAGTGGTTAAAAAGGCGACTAAATCACGTATCTGGGGCTTGGTAAGAATATAATTCATTGGTGGCATACCTGATGCTGGTCGTTGAATATTCTTGATTTCAGATTTCTGATACGTCTTAAGCCCTTCGTCTTCTTTTCCTAGCGTGAGCGTTGTTTCGGTTTCAGCGTAGAATAGTCCACTAATCACTTCATTGTTATGCATAGTAAGATTAAACGTACCGTAGCCAGGAGCGATTGTGGCACCTGGATCAACCATGGCTTCTATTAGGTACTCGGCAGAGTATTTTTTACCTACGTCACTCAAGTCTGGGCCTACATTTGAACCTTTACGATTAACGATATGACAACGAATACATTGAGCCGACCCATTTGTATAAAATAAGTTGCTACCTGTTTGTCGGTCTCCACCTAATAGGGCGCTTGAAAACTGAGTTAGCACATCACTGTTTTGCATTTTTTGTTGGTACTGATTAAGCAAATTTTTCACCTTAGGGGTGCTGCTCTTTTCTGCTGCTGATATCAGTTCTAAAGCGTAAGCACCTTCACCTTCTCCTTTAAGCAAGGCTTCAAGTTTCTTAGAAATTAGCTCATCGATTTTAGAGTTTGTTTTCTCAGGCATGCTTGATAAAGCAATTTTATTTAAATTAATTGAGTCAGACGATAAGAACTTAGCAAGAGTTGTTTGGCCTGCTTTTGAATCGTTACCCAAGACAATTTTTAAGGCTGCTTTCTTTATTTTATTTCTTTTAGAAGTAAGTAGTTGCTTGCTTACTGCAAGGCCTTTGGATTTAAATCTTTCAGACAATAAGCTCAACGCTTGAATTCTAATATCTTCATCAGCTGTTTGATCTTGAGCAATCTTAGCCAAGACAGTTTCAGATAACTCAAACTCATACATTTTAGCAATGCGCATTGTCTGGACTAATGCTTGGCCTTTGGTGCTGTCGAAAAGATTAGGCAAGGATTGAACAACTAGGTTATCAATATTTGCACGAGACTTATTTGCTAGAGTGGGTAAACCTGTCACTGTGTCGATCGGGTTAAGGTCATTCCAACCTTCTATTGCTGCCAAAGCTTCTGAGGCCAGACGCCCATTTAAACCTTGGTGACTAGCATAAGTTAACAGTCGTTTAGCATTTTCAATACCACCTTCGTTGAAGTTCGCATTAATAATTCTATGATGCACAAATTCTTCAACTGGATTATTAGCTTCAAGTTTTGGATTAAGTAGTGCTGCCACTTTCCCTCGCACATTTACTAAGGCTTTATCATCGATGGCTACTATTGCTTCGTTGACTAAATCTTGTGAGTTATCAGTTAAAAAGTCTGCAACTTGTTCATCTTTTAATGCACGTAAGGCTAACAGTACAGCTAGACGAACCTCTTCGGATTGATGATTTTTATGCTGGATCCAATGTTTTTTATCGACCCCTCTTAATGTCATCACAAGGGCATGACGTAGCCATAGGTCTTTGTCTGTTATTTGAATTAGCTTTTTAACAACTATGGGAATAGCACTTGCTGAGCCAATTTTCCCTAAACCAATAGCTGCATACATAGCGGTTTGATCATTGTTATCCGCTAAGCTCTTAATCAAAGCATTTTGAGCAAAATCAGCACTATGATCGCCAAGTACTCGTGCAGTTTGAATACGTACCTGTTCATTCGTGTCTTGCAAAAGAGGTATCAAAGAAGCTAGTTTTTCTTTGCTAATTGTGTGATTAAGTACTAATTGGCTTAGACCCCAAATACTATGGATACGAGAAAATATATCTTTGCTTTTATCGTGTGCTAATAAATCAAATTGAGTGAAAGCCTGTTGTCCGCGTTTTGCCAACTCAAACTGGGCTTGTTGGCGAATACGTTGGTGGTCAGTCGCCAATAATTGAGCTAACTCTTGCACTGACTTTTCTGCATAATCCGCAATTAATAGTTGGTTAAAGTGTTTGTGCTGCTTGGTTAATTTTGCGGGCTTATTTTCTAGGTCTACAGAATAAATCGCGCCTTGGTCTTCACTTTTCCATCCACCAAAATTAAATTCTGAAATATAAAACTTACCGTCTGGGCCAAAATCAATATCACTTACATTAACGTTTTTAATAAAGACTTCAGGTTTTGAGGCTATAAATGATGCACCATTTTTTTGGTTTTTAAATGTGGTGATATACGAACCTGTTGGTGAGCCACCATAGTGAGCAATGAAAAAGCTATTACGCCATTTTTCACCAAAGTAATTCGAAGGGTTGTAAGCAAAACCTGACGGGCCTCTGAATAACTGTACAATTCCGGGTAAAATATATGCAGGTTGTTTGTCATTGCGCGGAGTTGACATATCATTGGTTAACCATGCAACCGGGATATCTTTATCTCCAGTATATTTAGATGAGCGTAAATCTAATTTTTGAGTAAAGCTCATAATAGTTTGGTGGCCAGCATGCCAGCCAGAATCACCACCTTCGATTAAGTGATTGACCCTTTCTGTGTCACTACGGTCACCATCATTATCAGCTGTAAACAGATTACCAAATTCATCAAATGCTAGTTCTTGTGGGTTACGTAAACCAACATAAAACACTTCGATATTTGAACCATCTGGATCTGATCTGAAAACCGCTCCGTAATTAGGTTCTGTGTATGTATTACCTTCTTTGGTAGTAACATCGTAGCCACGATCTCCTAAAGACCAATATAGGCGACCATCCGGTCCCCAAACTAAGCCGTGCATATCATGGCCCATAAAACTTACACGAGTACCGAATCCAGATTGTAATGAAATTTTTTCGTCCGACACCCCATCATTGTTTTTATCTTCCAACATCCATAAGTTAGGGATATTGGTGTAATACACTTTGCCATCACGTTCGATAACACCCGCGCCTAAACCCTCAAGTGGTTCGTTGAAGCCACCCGCAAAGACATTAGATTTATCGGCAGTGCCATCGCCATTAGTGTCCTGAATTAGTACAATTTGGTCTGCAGGGCCTTCTGCTTTTTGATTGTGTGGAAATTCTTCTGCAAAATCTTTATATAATTTTAAGCGATCTTCCATGGTAACGATTTCGATGTCGGCTACAGTCGCAGCAGGAGATAAACGTCTCACATCCTCTGTACCGCTATCAATTCTATATATCTCGGTCATAAACATTCGACCCTGTGAGTCAAAATAAAAGTAACCGGGGTTTTGAGTTAGAGAATTGTCTGCCCAAACATCAACTTTGAATTCGTCTGGGATAGAAAAACTTTTTACTCTGACGTCTAAGTCTACTTTCTTATCCGCAGCACTTAAGGCCATTGGGCTTACTAATAGGCAGGTGACAAATAGTGTTTTCAAGTAGTTCATTGTTAACGATCTGTAAATATAACTTTGCAAAGATGGTAGCCAAAAAGCTCCTTTTTTGATAGTTAATATTCCGTCTGCAATGCAACAAATTCGGCGTTGTATAGTTCCCCCAAAAATCTACTTATAATAAATCGAAGTAAACTGATAATTTAAAATAATAATCAACTGTCATATAACTGTAACAAAAGTGTGATTCTCTAAATTGGGTTCTTGTGTTATTATGTAAATGAAATGTAGCAATAGAGGTTATTTCATATGCGTACAAAAATCTTATCGGTAGCGACTCTATGCCTTTTTTCTAGCACTGTTTTTGCTAAAGAGGCGCCTAAAAGTATGTTTAATTGCGTAGATTTGAAGGGATATACAGTTGATGAAAGCTGCACTGCATCTCTGATTTCTAAAAGCGAAACATATCTTGCACAACAAAAAGAACTCACTTTGAAGATGGAACAACAAAACCCTAATGTTATGGCGACAGTTCAATTTGATCCTCAACAAATGTTGATTAAAGTGATTGCTCAGAAAAAATTAGAGAGTAAATCTAAATTAGTTGCTGCGGTACAACACAAAGTATCAGCTACTCATCTTTAAGTTAAGAAGCTCGTAATTAGTAATATGTCAGCCGCTTAACTCACGCGGCTGAATTTTGTTAAACCAAGCAGTCTCTATAGTAACTAACCTTAGTTTTTAAAGATAATTATCGCCCACACTTCTCGATAAAATCATACTTAATTCTTGTAAACTGCGGCCCGATTCTTGTTGCAGTTGGTTAAAGCTGTTTTGAATGGCGGTTAAACTACGTTTGGACTGAGCAGAACCAGAAATGATATCTCTTTGGGTAAAGTATCCAACTATGTCATTACTCAATAAAAAAGTATCTTTGCCAATTGCGCGTAATCCATACGGACCGGTATTACCTCCTAACCTAGCTCCATGCTTTTTAAGATACGCCCATAAACCAATAATATCATCGGTCGGCCAGTCTGCAACAAACTGAGCAAAGCTGCCTTGTTCACGATTAACATTGTCGATCATAATGGCATTTTCACGAATAGTTTTAACTTTATTAAAGTTGCGAATAATACTTGGGTCAGATGCTTTCTTTTCTAACATTTCGTCTGGCATAAGCAGTATTTTTTGAATGTTAAATTCAAAAAATACTCGTTCAAAATCAGGCCATTTGTTACGAACCACTTTCCACACAAAGCCTGACTGAAATACTTTTTGAGTAAACTCTGCAAGATACCTATCGTCACTTATTGCGGCTAAGTCAGCAGTGTTAAGAGGCTGACTAATTAACGACTCTAACTCGGCCTCGCCACCTTTTCGCTCGCTGGCACGTTGGTAAATTTGCTGAAAAGTTTCTAGGTGGCTCATGGTTAATTCCTGTTATTTAAGCTGCTATGCCTGAATGTCTTAAGAGTGCATCTACTTCTGGCTCACGCCCCCTAAAGGCCACGAATAACTCCATAGGCTCTTTACTACCACCCATTTCTAGAATGTTAGTTAAAAAGTCATGACCGGTTTGTTGGTTAAAGATGCCCTCTTCTTCAAAGCGACTGAACGCATCAGAAGATAAGACTTCAGCCCATTTGTAACTGTAATATCCAGCTGCATATCCACCAGCAAATATGTGGCCAAAACTATTCTGAAAACGATTAAAACTAGGTGGAATAATTACCGCTACTTTTTCACGTACCTTATCTAACCAAGTTTGTACTTGTGTGGATTCGGCATCTTTAAAGCTCTGATGTAAGGTAAAATCAAATAGACTGAACTCGAGTTGTCTTAACATTTGCATGGCAGATTGGAAATTCCGCGCTGCTAACATGTTGTCTAATAAGTTTTGTGGCAAGGATTCGCCAGTTTCATAGTGTCCAGAAATAAAGTTAAGTGCCTCTGGTTGCCAGCACCAGTTTTCGAGAAATTGGCTTGGTAGTTCTACTGCATCCCAAGCTACACCGTTAATGCCTGACACTCCACCCACATTGATTTTGGTTAACATATGGTGAATACCATGTCCAAATTCATGGAATAAAGTGACAACTTCATCATGGGTAAAGAGTGCTGGTTTGTCTCCAACTGGACCATTGAAGTTACAGGTTAAATAGGCCACAGGGCTTTGCAAAGAACCGTCAAGTTTGTTGCGGCGTACTTGGCATTCATCCATCCATGCGCCACCTCGTTTGTGCGGTCGAGCATATAAATCTAAATAAAAGCTACCTCTTAATTCACCTGCTTGGTCGTATATATCGTAAAACTTAACGTCTTTATGCCAAGTATCTACATTCTCAACTTGGGTGATTTTTAAATTATATAAACGGGCGACTACTTCAAATAAGCCTGCAACTACCTTGTTTTCTGGGAAATAAGGCCTAAGTTGCTCATCAGATATTTTGTAGGTCTTTTCTTTTAACTTTTCGCTGTAATAAGGGATATCCCAAGCTAAGAGCGTTGGTGCTTGATAGAATTCGCTGGCGAAAGCATTTAGTTCTTCAACGTCTTTTTTAGCTTGAGGTTTAGAACGTTTGGCTAAATCTTCTAAAAATCCGGTAACTTGTGAACCGGAATTAGCCATTTTGCTGGCTAACGAATAATCGGCATAGTGTTCAAAATCTAATATTCCGGCTAACTCTTGCCTTAAGCTTAGGGTTTCATTAATGACTTCTGTATTGTCCCACTTTCCAGCATTTGGACCCTGCTCTGATGCTCGAGAAGTATAAGCTCTGTACATTTCTTCACGTAACTCACGGTTATCAGCATGGGTCATTATGGGTAAATAACTGGGTATATCTAGGGTAAATACCCAACCTTCTAACTCTTTACTTTCGGCAACTTGGCTGGCAGCAGCTAAAGCTGAGTCTGGTAATCCAGCTAATTCAGATTTATCTGTGATGTGTTTGAACCAACCCAAAGTGGCATCCATCACATTGTTACTAAAGTTAGAACTTAAATCTGAAAGTCGACTTTTTACTTCGGCATATCGGCTTTTCTTTTTATCATCCAAGGCCACGCCAGATAATTTAAAATCACGAATTGCTTGGGTAATCACTTTTTGTTGAGCTTCAGACAAATCTGCAAATTCAGGACTGGCTTCTATTTGGCAATAAGCTGCGTATAAGTCAGCATTTTGGCCAACCCAAGTTCCAAATTCTGAAAGGGCAGGCAAACAGGCATCATGTGCTTCACGTAATTCGTCATTACTCACTACTGAGTTCATATGAGAAATAGGTGACCATTTACGACTAAGCTGATCATCCACTTCTTCAATCGGTGCTATCAGGTTGTCCCAGCTGTATGATTCTTGTTTAAGTAATTGAATAATGTTGTTTTTACACGCCTCGATAGACTCTTCGATGGCGGGTTGAATGTGCTCGGGTTTAATGGCGGAAAATTGTGGCAGGCCAGATAAATCATTAATTGGATTGGTCATAAATATTATTCTTCTCGACTAAGTTATACAAAGAAGTTGGGTTGTTATCTGTAAATCTCAATAGCTGACCGGCTGTTGCCATAGATAATTTTGTTATTTTGTAATTAAATCGCAAAAAGCTTGTTCTAATACCCATACTGAATAGGACTATCTACTGACTCGATTAACCTGATTGAAAAATTGCGGTGTCAATTTTTTCGGATAGATATTATCTTGCATATAACGTTTTAAAAAAGTAGGCAGACAGTGTGATGGCAGATTTTGATTATATTTGTATTGGTGGCGGTAGTGGTGGCATAGCATCAGCCAATAGAGCGGCAAAACATGGAAAAAAGGTAGCTGTGATAGAGGCGGTTGATGTGGGTGGAACCTGTGTCAACGTGGGTTGTGTACCCAAAAAAGTCATGTGGTTTGGCGCCCATGTAGCTGAAGCAATTAATTTGTATGCGCCGGACTATGGCTTTGATATCACAGTCAATAACTTTAACTGGCAAACGTTAGTTGATAGCCGCGAGGCTTACATAAAGCGCATTCATACCAGTTATGGGAATGGTTTTAAAAACAACGGTGTAACGTTAATTAAAGGGTTTGCCAAATTTGTAGATAAAAATACTCTAGAGGTAGACGGTAAACTTTATACAGCAGATCATATTTTAGTAGCGACAGGTGGTCGGCCTATTAAGCCAAATATTCCTGGCGCTGATTTAGGTATTGATTCAAACGGTTTCTTTGAACTCACTCAGCAACCTAAACGTGCGGTTGTGGTAGGTGCGGGTTACATAGCTGTTGAGTTGGCGGGTGTGCTACATGCTTTAGGCACTGATACAACGTTAGTGGTGCGAAAACATGCACCTTTACGTAATTTTGATTCGATGTTGTCAGAAACGCTGGTGGAATTAATGGCGCAAGACGGCCCTACATTACGCACAAACTCTACACCAACAAAAGTACTTAAAAACGAAGACGGTTCGCTTACCATTGAGTTTGAAAGTGGTGAGTCAATTGAGACAGACAGTGTTATTTGGGCAATAGGTCGTGAGCCAGCCAATAATAACATTGGTCTAGAAAAAGCCGGTGTTGAGCTTAATGAGCGAGGTTATATCAAGGTAGATAAATATCAAAATACCAATGTTGATGGGATCTACGCTGTTGGTGACAATATTGGTTATGTTGAATTAACCCCAGTGGCGGTTAAATCTGGTCGATTGTTGTCTGAACGCCTATTTAACGGCCAAACGTTTGCACACATGGATTATTCACTGATCCCAACAGTGGTGTTTAGCCACCCGCCAATAGGCACTATGGGCTTAAGTGAAGAAGAAGCCAATAAAGAATATGGTGAAGATAATATTACTGTATATAAATCGGGCTTTGCTGCTATGTATACTGCCATTACCAAACATAGACAAATGACCAAAATGAAAATTGTTTGTGCCGGTGACGATCAAAAAGTCGTTGGTTTACACGGTATTGGTTTTGGTATGGACGAAATCCTTCAAGGATTTGGCGTAGCAATGAAAATGGGCGCGACTAAAGCTGATTTTGATGCCTGTGTGGCTATTCACCCAACCAGTGGTGAAGAATACGTCACTATGTAGATATGACAGGGAAATTGTAAAGGTTACGCTAAAGAACTAAACGGGCCCTTTGAGAGTATGACAGTTAAAATCTCTTAAAGGGGTCGTTTATCCTTCACTCATATCAAACATATATTGCGAACACATTATTAATCATTACCTCGCAAAGAATAAACGGTAGGTTGATTAATGTATTTTCTTAATGGCCAATAGCAGGCAAACAGTGATAACAAAACAATCGGCACAAAGGTCATGACAAATGCTGAGACTATGTTGCCAGTTAAATAATCTTTCAGGTTTTCATTGAGTCCTAAAAATAAGGCTAGCAGTACGGTAAAACTTGTTAGCATGCCAAGTATTATCATCGAAGCATTGTCTTTAATGATGAGTTTCACTATGTCTTTACGCTTTGCGCCAATTGCTAATCGGGTACCTATTTCAAAGCGCCGAATTTGCGTGCTGTAACTGAGTATTCCGTACAAGCCTAATCCGGCTAACAAAAAGGTGATAATCGCTAAAGCACCGCTGGTGACTGCTGTGGTGTATTGTGCAAACAAACGCTCAACACGACGTGAATTTAATGTAGATAAGCTGAACAGTTTTAGCTCACTAGAGACTTGCAGCAACACCTTCACAACTTGCTCCCGGGTAATGACTTGGCTCTCTTTCGTTTTAACCAAAAACATATTTCTGGCCTGTGATGCTGGGTAATAAAAACGCGGTTCAATAGTGGTTTGTCCGGGTAGGAGTATGCTTTTAACCACCCCTACAACCTTGGCTCCATTATCAAATGTTAAACCAAGTGCATTACCATTGGGTGCTAGTTGTTTGGCAAACACGTCATTGATTATCATGACGTTGTTTTTATCTTGGATATCCGCAGCGCTGAAATAATTGCCAGCTAGTAGCGGTTGCTCAATTAATTGGAAATAAGCATGGTCGACATCTTTGGCTCTCATTGAGTAACGCTCTTCACCCCCTAAGCGACTTATTGCTAATGTAAAAAACGGCATAGGTGCCATAGACTGACTCACATCTTCTACTTGGGGTAGTGCGGCCAATTTGTTTCTGACTTCTTTCACTTGTGCAATTAACCCAGCTCGTTCATTTTCACTTACAGAGGGTAAAGACAGTACTAAAAAAGAGGTATCTTGAGTTTCAAATCCAGAAGGGCGATTAATTGTGGTAAATGCTTCCTTGAATAGCACAATATTAATAAATACCAGTAAGGTGACAATGGCGATTTGACAGAGTACTAAACCCTTTCGCATTTTCTTCGGTACTTGTATACCGCTGCCTTTCCCTCCACTTTGTATCGATTGATTTAGCGCTCGGTAATTAATCA
This sequence comes from Paraglaciecola sp., assembly GCF_051252315.1. Taxonomy (GTDB): domain Bacteria; phylum Pseudomonadota; class Gammaproteobacteria; order Enterobacterales; family Alteromonadaceae; genus Paraglaciecola. Next base: position 65,599 of record NZ_JBPOFP010000008.1, read on the forward strand.
TTCGCATATTTAGATAAGCAAAAAGCCAAGCGAAACTAAGCATCAAGAATATGGCACATAATAACGTACTTACATGTATAGACAACTCGTCAATCCTAGGTAAGTAGTGGCTTAAAAACAACTGCATACCTTTAAAGCCAATAGAGGCAATATATATGGCAATTAATGTTGATATGCCTACCAACAACAATGATTCGGCTAACATTGTTTTGAATAACTGTCGTCGAGATGCACCTAATGCTGCACAAATGGCGATCTGTCTATTTCGACCTAAAGTGCGAGACATAAACAAATTGGCGATATTGGTTGTGGCAATCAGTATTAATCCAATCGCTCCTGCAATTAATAAATATACTGTGTTTTGACTATTCGCCAGAATCACCGACTCTAACGAGTGTAGTTTTATGCCTATGCTCCAACCGTTAAAAAATTTGTGTCCGGCTACTTGCTGTTGCCAATTATCACTTACCAAAGTCGTAAGCTCTTGCTTCTGTCGAATTGTGGAATAGCCTGATTTCAATTTGCCCAGCATCATTAAACTGCCATCATCGTTACCCCATCTTTGACGTTCTCTTGGACTAACAGAGTTATAATCCCAAGGCAAAAATACATCAGATTTGTTACCCACACCATAGATTTGGGGTTCAATGAATTTTTCGCTTAATACTCCGACGATTCGATAACTTACGTCACCAAACTGCACCTTCTTCGACAAAATATCGGCATCAAGTGAGAATTGATTTTTCCACGTTTGGTAACTCAATATCGCCACCGGATTATAGGTATTCAGTGCTTCTGTAGATCCAAAGCTTCGACCTACCGCCATTTCTGCCCCTAAAAGAGAAAACCACTCCGGCGTCACAAAAGAAATAGGCAGAGTGGGATGAGAAGGCTCAGAAACCAATACATCAGCGTCGTAGTACATTATCCCTAATTGACTAAAAGTCGTTTGTTTGTTGTATAACTGCATCAAGTTTGGATAGGTAAAAGCATTACCATCTACATGTCCATTACTATCAATTAAATTATGTTCAACGGTAAACAGGCTGTCGCTCTCTGGGTAGGGCAAAGGTGATACTAATAATAGGTAAGCCAAGGTAAGCACACATAAAAGTGTGCCTAAAGTGAGACCCATAGTAGTGACAACTGCTGCAACAAACCCAGGCCTATTTTTAAGGCTAGCCCAAGCTGGTTTTAGTAAATATAGAGATTGGTTCATCACCTAATGCCCTAGTCACTGCCACGCAAAGAAAGAATAGCGGGGTGATTGATGTACTGACGTAATGGCCAATAACAAGCGAACAGTGACAATATTGCAATGGATAACACAGTGGACAAAAACATAGGTAATAAATCCACACTCATATAAGTAGCCAGTGCTTCTTTGTAACCTATATAAACCCCTAGCATTATCACTATGCTCGACGTAATGCCTAGCACAATCACCCAAATATTGTCTTTCACTATGAGCCCTACCAAATCTTTACGTTTGGCACCAATCGCCATGCGAGTACCCAATTCAAATCTTCTCATTTGAGTGCCATAACTTAAGATCCCATAAAGACCAACGCTGGCTAAAAATAAGGTAATGATTGCAATGGCTGCAGTGGTAGTGGCGGTTGTATATTGAGTAAATAAGCGTCTTTTCTTTTCATTATTTAAGGTATCTAAGCTAAATAACGCATATAAACTACTGACTTCACTAATTGCTGATACGACTTCTTCTCGACTTACACTTTGCCCATCACTTAACTTCAGCGTCATTTGTGTACTCGATAACCTTGAAGGAGTGTAAACACGCATTGGAATATCAGATCGAGCTGGCATTTTCACACCCTTCACAACCCCTATAATGGTGAAAGGCTCATTGTCTCCTCCTGGTGAAATCTGTAAACCTAATGCAGTGCCTTCTGGATTAAGGCGCTTAGCAAATACGTCGTTAACTATCATTACACGTGCACTATCTTTTACATCGGCTTCACTGATGTAATCACCTTCAAGTAACTCCTGACCTATCATAGTGAAATATTTATCGCTGACACCTGTGTTCTCGGGTGTGAAGTTTTCACCAGTTGCCACTGCTGTCAAAGCCCACAAACCAAAACCATTTAGTACCGAGCCCGACTGGGAAATGCTTTCTACCTGAGGTAATTCCAAAAGTTTTTTCTTGAGTTCGGTCATTGTGGCTGCGACTTCTTCTCTGGGGGGCATTTCTGGCGCGGATACCGATAAACTCATTTGGGTCATATTGTCTACACTGTACCCAGAAGGTTGAGTGATAGTATCTACAGCCTCTTTGAACAAAGTAATATTGGCAAAAACTAATACCGTAGCAATACACACTTGGCTGACTATGAGCGCTTGCCTAAAGCGTTTAGAAACTTGCACACCAGTTCCTTTACCACTGGCTTGCAGAACGGAGTTGAGCGCTCGATATTTAATCATTTGACTACTCAGAAACGCGAATAACAATGCGAATGAAAGAGCCAGAATTATCGCTGCAATAAAGGTAAGCAGATTTAAACCTAGTTCATTAATGCGAGGTAGTTGAGAGGCCAAGTTTGCTTGTAGTAAAGAGAAACCTAGAGACGCGATGACTAATGCTAGCAATAACGAAAGAAACATCAGCACCCCAGACTCTGCTAACAGACCTCGAAATAGGTGGGATTTTTTGGCACCAAGCGCCGCATAAATAGCCAACTGTCTTTGTTGTTCTGCCGTGCGGGACATAAACAAATTAGCAATGTTGGCGAAAGCAATTAAAACTAAGCCAAACACACCCGCTAATAATTTATAAACTGTATTAGAGCTGTCTCCCACAATAGCGGTTTGGAATGACTCAAGTGTCATTTCAATTGACCAACCACTAAAAAAAGGAATAGAAGCAACATTTTCAACCCAAGTATCGTGAACCAATGGGGTGATAATTTGTTCTGCTTGCGATGGACTCAAACCATCTTTCAATTTGCCTACAAAGGTCAATGAGCCACTGATATTTCCCCAACGTTCTTTTAAGCGCGCGTCAAGATTGTAATCCCACGGAAACCACATACCCACATTACGTCCTGATTCAGCAATTTGAGGCTCTATAAAACTTTCGTCTAAAACACCAATTACACGGTAACTTACACCACTGAAAGATACTTTTTTATCCAGCATGTCAACGTCAGATGCGAATTCGTCTTGCCATGTTTTATAGCTAATGATGGCAACAGGGTTGAATGTATCTAATGCTTCGGTGCTTTCAAATTTGCGGCCCATGCGCATTTTTGCGCCTAATAACTCGAACCACTCTGGGGTAACATACCCAGTATCTAGTGTGGGTTGGTTTGGCAAGGAAGTGAGTACATCTTGACCATAATGAATCAACGCCGCTTTCTTAAAGATATCCTGATTTTTATATAGGTGGATTAACCCAGGGTAGGTAAACGCTGTGGCATTGGTTTCACCAGATTTATCGCCTATACCATGTATCACGTTATATAATTTTTCTTGCTCAGGATAAGGTAAAGGCTCAACAATCAATAAGTGGCCTAATGTTAAGACGCATAGCAAGGCACCTAAGGTCGTACCCATAGTGGTCACAACTGTTGTGACAAAACCTAATTTCTTTTTGAGGCTGGCCCACGCTTGTTTTTGTTGATAAAGAAACTGCCTCATACAACCTCCTTCAACTCGGGGGTGGTTAAAATAGAACCATCTAATAATTTAAGTTGAATATTGGCCATGTCTGCATAACGTGGATCATGGGTCACCATACAAATGGTTGTGCCACAGTCGTTAAGTTTTTCCAGCACGTCCATAACTTGATCGCCACTTTTCGAGTCTAAGTTACCTGTCGGCTCATCTACTAGTAAAATAGCCGGCTCTGCTACTAAAGCGCGCGCAATGGCGATACGTTGTTGTTGTCCACCAGACAATTGATTTGGCTTGTGGCTGGTTCGATGGCTCATATCCACTAACGCAAGACATTCATTTACACGAGCTGTAATTTCTTTTTCAGTTGGTACTTTTGTTTTATAGCGTAAGGGTAGCGCGACGTTATCAAATACGGATAATTCATCAATTAAGTTAAATGATTGAAAAATAAAGCCAATTTTACTATTGCGGATCTCTGCTGCTTGGTCGAGTGACAAGTCGGTAACATTGGTACCTTCAATAAAGTACTCACCGCCTGAAGGCATGTCCAATAAACCTAAAATGGACAATAAGGTTGATTTACCACAACCAGACGGGCCTGAAATTGAAACATAATCTCCGGCATTGATGGTGATATCAACATTCTTTAAGGCGTGAGTTTCAAGCTCATCTGTTTCAAAAATCTTTGAGATATTTTTCATTTGAATTTTAATGTCGGTCTTTTTTAAATCATTCATAAATAGCTTCCTTTAATTTTCTATATTTTGATTCATCAGATTCTAGTTAATACTGATGAGGTGATTAGTCGCCTGAAGATTTGATAGGTCAGAAATAATAAATTCCTCACCTGCAGCAGCTCCTGACAGTATTTGGATAAATTGCCCAGCTTGAACACCAAAACGTAATTCTTGAGAGATGGCGTTTTCTTGGCTATTTATTTTGTATAACGAAACGTTAGTATTTGATTTTGCACCTGCTGGGCGTTTGATATATCTGACATTTTGTAAGGTATCAGCGATTATCACTCCATCTACACTCAGTTGTGGCCGAGCGCTCGCTGGCAGTGAAGCAGGTAAGGAAATTTCAACTTCCACTGTATTATTATCAACAACTGGATCTATACGGCTGACCGTGCCTTCAATTTTGTCACGACGCGTATCTATTATGGCTGTTTTCCCTATGGTTATAAGCTGAGCTTGACTTTGTGGCACGCGGATAAGTGCAATGAGGTCGGTCACACTGCCAATTAAGGCAACCTCTTGACCCGCAGCTAGACTTTGACCTAATTCAACTGATAAACGTTGTAACACTCCGTCAAAACCGGCTCTAACGGTCAACTTATCTAATCTTGATTCAGCGATATTGAGTCGGCCTTGTTGTTGCTTGACTCGCTCAAGTTGGATATTAACTGACTCGTTATGAACCAATTTAAGTTGAGCAATGCGCTGCTTTAAAATAGTAATACGTTGTTTGAGTTGCTTTTCATCTAGGGCTGATTGTTGAAATGTCAGTTGAGATACTATGCCTTGTTTAACCAGTTTTTTTTCTGCAATTAGTTTTAGTGCGGCGGTATCAAAGCGAGCGGTGATTTCAGCTAGATTGGCGGACTCATTTAAGATTTCCCGCTGATTATTAAGTTTTAATTGACGTAAATTTGCCTGTACCTGAATTAACTCTTGTTGGGCATTTTCAACCTGTAAAACCAATTCTGGATTTTCCAAACGCACAATCACGCTATTAGAACTGACTTGTGCTCCTGGCTTTAATACAATTTCTTTCACCGTGGCAGGTGAAAAAGAAGTAATCAGCTGCTGCTTATCTGAAGTCAAAGTCCCATATCCTTCGATAATGACTTCTAAATCACCTTGTTGAACTGATTCGACTATTATGTTCTCTCGGTCAACAGACACTGTACCGCCGTTGCTAATTGCAAAATATGCCAGTACACAGATCACTACAATCAAACCAAGCAGCATATTCCTTGGGGTTGGCTTAAAAGAAGATGGCTTTTTAGCTTTCGCTACGTCCACTTTATTCTCCAGTTCAGTTATTTAGGGTGTGAATAGGATTGATATAACAAGAGTCGTGCCAGATAGTAATGTTGATAAATTACAATAAGTTAGTGTTGTTTGGGATGTTGGGACTTAGGATGTAGTCCGATATCGGACCAAATGAGTCCGGTATCGGAATAAATAACGCATTAATTCTCTTTTAAAAGATAAAAGAGGAATTTACGAGGAAATAGGAAGACCAATGGATACGGTCATGCCTTGGTCTGGTGCGGGGTTATTTTTAATGTCTATTGACCCACCATGTTGCTCAATGATGTTACGACAAAATGTCAGGCCAATACCTTGGCCTTCTTGTTTGGTGGTAAATAGAGGTACAAACAAATTGTCGATATTGGCAAAGCCATGACCGTCGTCGATAATTTTAATTATGGTTTGTTGAGATTTTTCGAAAACTTCAATTTTTACATTTGAGGCTTCTGCTTCAAAAGCGTTTTTTAGTAAATTAATGAAAACCTGTTCGATAAACGTTGGATCTGCCCACAGCCACTTTGCCTTGTTAGTAAAGGTTAGGTTGTTCACTGAAAATAACCCCTTAAGCCGTTCTAAGAAAAGAGTTACATCAATTTTTTGACTATCCAAGCTTAGAGTTTGAGATAAAGACGAGTAACGGTTGACGAAATCCTGCAAATGATGACAACGTTCAGTGATGACGGCCAAAGCCTGTTTGTCTCTCGCTGAGTCGGATTTGCTTCCAAGGCTTTCCGCTAACGAAGAGACAGGCGTGAGGGAGTTACGAATTTCATGTCCCATAACACGAATTATTTGTTGCCATGCACTCAGTTGACTGGCACGAATAGCTGAGTTGATATTGGTAAATACGAGAAGCTGATGACGTTCACCCGCATCAATAAACTCACTTTGGCTAACATGCCACTGTTGATCTTTACTCGGTAATTCCCAACCATTGTCAGTCTCAATTAAGCCTAGGAGCCTTGGGGAGGCAAGACGGTACATTTGCCATGGTTGGCCAAATAACGTTGAAAAAGCAGCATTAGCATAACTGAGTTTTTGTTTTTGATTGAACACCAACATTGGTGTATTTAACTGATCGATCAGCTGATACAACAGCAATGCATGTTGATCATATTGTGACTTATGCGTCTGCATTTTTTCGCTGAGCATGTTGAGTTCATTATGGAAATTAGCCGTCACTCCCTCTTTAAATTCTGATTTAGCATATTGGTTATAATCTTCTACCTTGACCGCTTCTATATGTAAAAGAGCTCGATCAAAGGACGAAATTATTTTATGTTTAAACCGCATAATGCACATAAGTAATAGCAAGCTGAGTACCGCAATGGTCAAACCGATATTCCATAAATCCCAATCTGCTACCACTAAAATCCAAGTAACAGTCAGTAAAAATAGGAAAGCAAAAGCTCCTAAAACAGACAGAATATAAGCGCTTAAACTCTTACTTTTGAAGATCGTCATATTTTTCTAATCTTCGGTAAAGTGATGATTTGGTGAGGCCTAATAATTTTGCTGCATTTGGAACATGTTGATTAACCTGTTGAAGCGCTTGAGTGATGAGTTTTCTTTCAGCACTTTCTAATGTCATCATGGGTAACTCAGAACTCAGTTGCTCGACATCTGAACTAGGCTGAATATTGAGGTCAGAAGCCGATAAGGTATCTTGCCTGCAAAGTAATACGGCTCTTTCCATTAAATGACTTAACTCGCGGATATTACCTGGCCAATGATACTCCTGTAAGGCCTGCATCGCATCGGCATTCAGTTTAATACTGACTTTGGCGTACTTTTTACAATACATATTAATAAAATGTTCAGCCAAAGGAGTAATGTCTAACGTACGTTCTTTTAAAGATGGCACTCTAAATTCGATGGTGTTGATTCGATAGAATAAGTCTTCACGGAATAACTCTTTTTCAATCAACTCTTTAAAATTACCGTTTGTCGCACTAATTAAACGTATGGAGGTAACTTGTGTTTGGCTAGAACCTAAGACTTCATATTCGCCAGTTTCCAGTACTCGTAATAGTTTGGCTTGCTGTGATAAGGGAATATTGGCTATTTCGTCCAAAAACAACGAGCCATTTTGGGCTAATTCAAAACGACCAATTCGACTAGATTTTGCATCGGTAAAAGCGCCTTTAGTATGCCCAAACATTTCACTTTCAAATAGAGATTCTGAAATAGCGCCCATATTTACCGCAATAAATGGCCCGTTATTCACTTGAGACTGATTATGAATGTAACTCGCCAATTGACTTTTACCTGTTCCATTGTCTCCTGTGAGTAATATCGCTACATTGGCACTTGCCACACTATTAATTTGTTGCATGAGTTCGTGCATACAAGACGAAAGCCATTGATATTGGCCTTCTTCTATTTGAGTGTTGTCTAGTTGTTGTTGCAGCTTTTGATTTTGTTTCTTAAGACCGCTGACTTTGATTTGTTGCGCAACGACTTGCAACAGGCGTTGATTTTTCCAGGGTTTTTCCAGAAAATCTCCAGCGCCTAATTGCATCGCTTTGACGGCTAATTCGACGTTAGACCAAGCGGTCATTGCTACGGCTGGAATACCTAAGTCAGCTTTGTTTAGCCAAGTTAGTAATTCTAAACCTTCCTCACCCGATGTTGTATCAAGAGAGTAATTCATATCCATCAGTATCAAATCAACCTGATGGAGCTTGATTAGCTCTTTTGCCATAATAGGGCTTTCAGCTTCCGTTACTTGGTAGTGATTATCTTCGAGCACAAAACGCGCACTGACCCGCACGTCAGCTCGATCATCAACTACCAACACATTGGGCTTGCTACGAGTTTGCATCTTTTAAATTAACGCTTTTCTAGTTTGTGTCGAGACCAATCATACATAACACACAACAATTAAATAAGGTTAATCAAGAAATTACATTTGTACCAAAGCTGGAGATTCGACTCGAAATTCGATCAAAGATACACATTTGCAGTTGGATATTTAGGATTTAATCAGAACAATTGACTCGTGCCAGAGTTCAGGACTACGTGTGTAAATTAGCTATTGATATTTGTGACGCACAATACCACACTGGACATATCGATTTAGTCGAGTTGTGGTCATAAGTGTTATAGGCGTAGGTATGGATAATAAACCGTATATTTTTCAGTTTTGTGGCTTCGTGCTCGATCCAAATACGCAAGCATTCTCGTATAAAGGTACACCTGTTGACCTGCCCGAGAAGTCTTTTCAACTTCTTGAAAAATTATTATCTGCTGACAAACAAGTTGTAGAAAAATACACTTTATTAGATGAGTTGTGGAGAGGTTTGGTTGTAAGTGAATGGTCACTATCTAGACTAGTTTCCGATACTCGGCAGATATTGACGGAGCATTATGATCAAGGAGAGATTATCCAGACTCTGCGGGGAAAAGGATTTAGGATCCACCCCAATGTCCAAGTTAATAAAGTTGCCGCAGACAACAACGCCTCAAGTGCTGTAACGCCAGCTCTTATTAAAGTAGAAAAAACATTCCTGCACCCAAAGTATTATTATTTGGGGGGATTGTGTTTGTTGGTGGTTTTATTACTTTATTGGTTTACTAGCAAAGACGTTTTGCCACCAGAAAAGCCATTTGAAGTACAAAGATTAACCGTACTGCCCGTGCAACTGAGCACTGGTGATGATCAAGACCGTTGGGTTGAATATGGCGTGATGACTATGGTTATAGAAGAATTGCAACGCTTCCCTCAAATTCAAGTCGCGGATATGCATTCTACTTTGACTCATTTACCCAATATTCAGTATGACTATAATGACAGCAAGCTTTTTCAACAAGTTTGCCCGGCCTTAGGATGTAAACAATTATTGCTCATGCGATTAACCTTGACCGAGAACAGGGAGCCAAGCCTGAGTTATCAACTATTATCAGCTGATAAAAGCTCAACTGAGTATCATTTTATTAATCAGGATATTCTAGAAGCTTCAAACATGATGTTAGAGCATTTGTTACAGCTACTCTTGCCAAATAATCCAGATAGATTGTTTTTGAGTCATGCTTATAGTGACAATGCAGAAGCCAATCAAGATTTTGCAATTGGCGTTAGCCGCTTGTATCACGGTGAATACCAAAGTGCAGAAGATTATTTAAAATTAGCTTTGAAGCGAGAGCCTACATTTACCTGGGCAAAAATATTTTTAGTCGAAATATTGTATAGAGAAGGGAAACTTGCAGACGCAAAAACTCAAGCGAGTAACTTGTTGAATATTGCCTTAGAAATACGGCAAAGTATCTTTTTACAAAACTTGCTTTCTAATATTGCCTACAGTGAGGGGAATTTGGCCAGGTCAATTGAGATGGCTAAGGCATTTTTACCAGCTGTTGAACAAATTCAAGATCAAAACATATTTGGCGCGACTCACATGAATATAGGCACGAGTTTTCAAGCGCTAGGTGACATAGAGCAGGGGCTCGAGCATTTAAATATAGCGTTAGCGACATTTCAAGAGCACCATTTTAAGTTACGAGAGGCGCAGGCGTTGTTAAACCTGGGCAATACTATTTGGGTGGGAAAGTCAGATGCAGACCTTGCAAATCATTATTACCAACAAGCAGCTGATTTATTTCGACATTTAGGGGCAAAGAATTACGTTGTTTATGCTAAACATATGGCTGCTGGTGTTAAGGTCTCGAGTGGACGTTTTGTGAATGCAAAACGCGAACTAAATGAGGTGGTGAGTTTATATCGATCCTTGCAGGATAAAGAAGGTGTTTTGATTGCCCAATCCGATTTAACGTTAGCCACATTAGAAGAAGGGAATTATCTTGAGGCAGAAAAAATTGGTGTAGCCGTCTATAACGAGTCGGGCGAACAATACACATACCCACGCTCAATCATATCAGCCTATCTAGCTTTGATTTATTTGAATTTAGGTCAATTCGAACAAGCCAAAATTTATATTGAAGAGCGTGAAAAATATGATTGGTTTGACCCTAGGCCAGGATTTTCGTTGCTACCAGCCAGTTATGCCCACGCCACAGGTAACTTTGAACTGGCTGTTAAACTCTGTGACAAAGTAAAACAGCGGCTTAATGGCCAGTGGCAGGCAGGCCATCAAAAGTATGCTGATGCTTTTGCTCAGGACTTGATGAGTGGCCAAACTTCCATTACAGATTATGCAAATTTCCATCATCACTAATCAGCTCTTAACTAGTTGTTTTATATACTATTCAAATTGATTCAAACTTCTCTCAAGCTTCTCAAGCCAAATTGTTGATACTTGAGTTAACCAGCAGGTAGCGAAACTTATTGGTTGGCAAAGTCACTTAATAATTTGGAGAAGAGTATGACAAGACCGATATATTCAGCGGTTGTATTTATCACAGGCTGTGTGCTTTTTTGTTATTCGTCGTCGGTGGATGCAGCTACTTTTTACAAATGCAGTAGTGGTTATAGTTTCGAAACTAATCACAATGATTCCGCAAGGTGTTACAAACCTGCCACTAAACAATATAAGTCACCGTTAAAATGCGCAGACGTGCGCGTACCTGTTGCCAACAAATCTATAAGTCACTTCCTTATAAAAGACTACAGAGATTATGCTGATAAATGTGTGGGCAAGTTTAAAGCGGGCTCGATTGTTAATGAAAATTCTGTCGAACTTACCTGTCCTCAAAATTATAAATTGGAAATAAGGCGTGGCACAGACCGTTGTTTCAAAGCTGTCCCTGCAAAAGCCATTGCACCTTCAGTCCGGGTTAACTAGTATGTATATACAAGTACAATTATCGAGTTAGCTACAAAAAACTCGCTATTTCATCGAGTGGTTTTTTGTCTATTGCATGTTGCGGGATTGTGGCATCAGTCGCTGGATATCCGGCTACCAATAACATATATGGTCGTTCATTGTCTGGACGGTTACATATTTTCGATAAGAAACTCATTGGTTTAGGTGTATGGGTTAAGGTTGCCAACCCGGAATTATGTAATGCGTTGATTAAAAAGCCAGTGGCTATGCCTACTGATTCATGAACGTAATAATTATTTTGTTTGTTGCCATCATCTAATTGAGTTTGCTTTTGGCTAAATATGGCGATTAACCAAGGAGCATGTTCAAGGTAAGGCTTATCAGCATCAGTGCCTAAAGGTTTAAGCGCTTCTAACCACTCTTCTCCAGCTCGTCCTTGGTAAAACCCTTGTTCGTGGGCTTCTGCTTGTTGTCGTACTTGTTTCTTTACTTCAGGAGAGTGGATAGCGACAAAATGCCAAGGTTGGTGATTCGCACCATTAGGAGCGGTACCTGCCGCTTTAATACAGGTTTCGATAATTTCTTTAGCCACAGGTTTATCACTGAACTTTCGAATGCTGTGTCGACGTTTAATATCAGCATAAAACTGTTTAGCTCGGACCAACATTTCTGCTGGTGGATATTCAATAAAGTCAGTTAATGGCAAACTGTTGTGATCTTGCATGGATTATCTCTATTGTGTTTTTGATAACTGTATTTTATAGAAACTATTAATGCGAGTTTATTTGGTTCGCCCTTTAAGCTACTGCCAGTGCTTCTTCTCGACTAGCCAAATATTCGTTATAACTACCTTTGAAATGAATCACCTTTTGATTGCAAATTTCAATCACATGGGTAGCCAACGACGATACAAACTGTCTATCATGACTCACAAAAATTAGCGTGCCGTCGAACTTTTTCAACGCATTGTTTAAGGCTTCAATGGCTTCCATATCCATGTGGTTAGTGGGCTCATCCATAATTAGTACGTTAATATCCGACATCATTAATTTACCAAATAACAGGCGGTTTTTTTCTCCACCTGAACATACTTTGGCTTTTTTATTAAAGTCATCAGCACTAAATAATAAACTACCTAATAAAGCACGGACGGCTAAATCGTCATGTTTAGGTGTACGCCATTGTGACATCCAGTCAAATAGGCTTAAGTCATTGTCAAAATCGACCGTACTGTCTTGTGGGCAATAACCAATAGTGGCATTTTCAGACCATTTCACCACACCTTGTTTGGCTTTTAGCTCATTCACTAAACAGCGCAAGAAAGTGGTTTTTCCGACTCCATTTTCACCAATAACAGCAAGTCGAGCGCCTGCTTCTAGAATGAGTTCACCGTTTTTAAACAGTAGGTTATCTTCAAAACCATGACCGAGTTGTTCGAGAATTAAGGCTTGGCGATGCAACTTTTTATGCTGTTTTAAAACAATTCTTGGGGTACGACGACTAGATGATTTGACCTCATCTAGTGTGATTTTTTCTAATCTTCTAGCGCGAGATGAGGCTTGTTTGGCTTTTGAGGCATTGGCAGAGAAGCGATCAACAAAGGCTTGAAGTTCGTCCATTTCGGCGCTTTTCTTCGCATTTTCAGTTAATAGTTGTTCCTGAATCAATGATGAAGCTGCTTGATATGCTTCGTAATTTCCCGGGTAAATACGTAATTCGCCATAATCAATATCAGCCATATGAGTACATACTGAATTTAAAAAATGACGATCGTGAGAAATAATAATCATGGTGCATTTACGTTGATTAAGTACTTCTGCTAACCAATTGATGGTGTAAATATCAAGGTTGTTGGTGGGTTCATCTAGTAACAAAATATCTGGATTAGCGTACAAGGCTTGAGCTAATAAAACTCGCAGCTTACGACCTGGAGCAACCTGTGACATTAGGCCGTAATGATAATCTGCAGGTATGCCAGCTTCTAATAATATCTCTTCGGCTCGTGCTTCGGCTGTGTAACCGTCCATTTCTGCAAATTGGGTTTCTAGTTCGGCTACGTGCATGCCGTCTTCTTCACTCATTTCTGCTTTTGAGTAGATTTCATCTCTTTCTTTTTTTACTTTCCAAAGATTTACATCTCCCATAATCACAGTATCGACGACTGTAAATTCTTCAAAGGCAAACTGGTCTTGGCTGAGAGTGCCTAACTTATCACCTGGGGTTATCGATATATTTCCGGCACTTGGGGTTAATTCGCCACTAAGTATTTTCATAAACGTGGATTTTCCACAACCGTTAGCGCCGATTAAGCCATAACGATTTCCATTACCAAATTTGGCTGAAATATTTTCAAATAATGGTTCTGCACCAAACTGCATGGTGATGTTTGCGGTAGAAATCAAAGTGGGTATTCCAGAATAAATAAATTAGTAAAAAGTTTGGTATTGCAGATTAAAAGCATGACAAACAAAGGCCGCGCATCATACGGAAATGCCGACTTAAAGTCGAGTCTTGTTGATGGTTTTTTATACTAATTTAGTGTGTTCTAATTGTATTGTGGTTACTTTATTTTGAAGGGTAGTTATATTTACCTTTATTTGTTAGATTTTCATATTAATGTTTTATCAAGCTAGTATTAAACGTCTTGTAGAAATTCACTATCTATGACTAAAATGAAAGAGGGTTTTAAGCTGCTATGAAAGAGAACAAATAGAGCCTAATGAAAGTATTGTCTAAACATTCTAGATTTAACTTCGTTTCAGCAAGGATTGTGCTGATACTGATTACCTGTGTTTGTTGGAGTTTCACTGTTAGAGCGGACACAATTAGTGTTGCAGCTGGGTGGGCTCGCCCTCCTTATATTAACCCTTTAGACCATACGGGATTCGAGTTGGATATTATCCGGCAAGTACTTTCTAGAATGGGGCATAAAACTAAAGTTGTTTATGTACCACATCAAACTACTATCGAGCTATTAAATGATGCGCAAGTAGATATTGCATTAACTTTGAACGAAGGAATTGGAGTTTCTTCAGAACGATTAAGTGACGTGTATATTAACTACCAAAATGTTGTTTTAAGCTTAAGCAAAAGAAACTTAAAAATTGCTGAGATTCAAGATTTATCAGCATTCAGACTGGTGGGCTTTCAAAGTGCCAAAGACGTACTAGGCGATGAATATTCAAATTTAGTGAAAGGCAATAGCCTTTACTTTGAAATGGCTGATCAGAAAAAACAAGTAGAGTTACTGTTACAAGGTGTGGTTGACGCGATAGTTATTGACTTAAATGTATTTGATTATTTAAGTACTGAAATCGCCGGTAAAAGCC
>NZ_JBPOFP010000009.1:0-74306 GCF_051252315.1 Paraglaciecola sp.
ACTAACACTAAACCACTAATGGCATTGTCTTTAAGTAAGTTAAACCTAGCGTCATAAATATCTTTGCTAACGTTATTAATTTTTAAGGTTAAGCTGGATGGTAGGGTCTTTTTAAAATTGTCTAAATACTCAATAGCATTAGCCGTCCCCGCAATTAATAAAGGATCATCACTTATTTTAACCTCAAAGTTTAAGCCCCCTTTGGTACCAATCATAAACTCCAATTCTTGCTCACTAAAACCATCTTTTATTTCAGCAATATCAGATAACAAAAGTACGCTACCATCTGCGTTACCTCGAACTACAATATCAGCGAAATCCTGTCCATTGTACGCTTGGGTACGAGTTTGGATTTGTATATTGCCTTGATCAGATTTAATTGTGCCTGCCGGTACATTCATCGAATCATTACGTATCGCTGACGCCACTTCAGAAAAAGTTAGGTTATATCTACGTAAATTTTCTTCAGATATTTCAATCCCAACTTCGTCAGGTACCAAACCTTGTATTTGTACTTCCGAGATACCTTCTATTAACGGCATCTCATCTCTAATTTGATAGGCTATTTGTTTCAATAAGCTTTGGTCGGCATCACCCGATATAGCAAACCATAGTAATGAACCTCTAAACAATATTTGACTAATAATGGGCCGCTCTGCGGAAGGCGGGAAAGTATTTATCGAATCAACTCGACCTTTAATATCCGATAAAACATCTTTAACATCATAACCTTCAATCACTTCTACTCTAACTGAACCAAAACTTTGACGAGATTCAGAAGTGATTTGAAAAATACCCGGAAGCCCAGACAAAGCTTCTTCAATACGAATCACAATTTGTTGTTCAACTTCTGTTGGTGCCGCTCCAGGGTAACTCATGTTGACGGTAATAAAATTAAGGTTTGGTGTAGGGAAGACCTCCTTTTTGATTAACCCTGCCCCCGACCAGCCACCAAATAATAGCCCTAACATCAATAAATTTGCTGCGATGGGGTTTTTGACAAACCATTGAATGAAATTATTCATTAACCTTTAGCTCCCTTGCTAGATAACGCCACCTCTGTGCCCGGCACTAGGCTATTTATAGGCTCAACATTAAATAGAGGTTCAATTGTAATTCCAGGAGCAACAACAGCGTGTTTCTCTAACAAAATTCCAGTATTGGCAGGAATGTCGGCTTTAAGCCAAACCTTATCTGCAGTCCTACTCAAAACGTTTACAGGAGTGACCTTTATCACATTGTCTTGGGTTATGGTATAAACATTGGAGCGTTTAACTATGGCATTATTAGGTACCACAATTACATCTTCTAACTTTTTACCGGCAATCGTCGCATTAACAAATAAACCAGGCATAAGAGGAGCAGTGTGACTTTCTGAGCCATTAATATCAAAAGGCCGTTTAATCTCAGCTATGGCATAATACATGCGAGAACGTACATCAATTGACGCTTCAGTGCGGGTAATCACACCTAACCAGTTATGTGTTTTCCCAGCAATGGTGGCACTTAAAGTAACTTGCGGTTTATTGGTAATTTCTGTACCTGTCATTGGCAAATCTAATAATGCGAGCTGCTTGTCTGATAAAGGCAATCTGACTTCTGCGATTTCGGTATCATAAATTTTGGCCAAAGCAGTACCTGAGGTTACAAATTGCCCCACATTAACTAATGTTTGTTTTATGCGGCCATTAAAAGGCACTGTTATTTTAGTACGTTGTATATTTAACTTAGCTATGTCTAAGTTAGCTTGGGCATATTCAACAGAGGCAGTGGCTTCAGCTAATTGTGGTTTGCGTAAAAATAAGTCATTGGCATCGTCGTTACCTAAATCTCGCCACTCTTGTTTGGCTTGCCTACCCCGACCTTTTTCTTCGGCTAAATTACGGTGTGCTTGGGCTAATCTCGATTTAGCGCTTAGTAAAGCGGCTTTATAATCTCTGTCATCTATCTCAATTAACACCGAACCCTGTTGGAAAAAATGCCCACTTACAAAGTCATCACTTACCCTAAGCACAACTCCAGACACTTGCGAAACCACATCAATTTCACGCTTTGCTACAACTGTCCCTTGACTAGTTGCTGATAGAGTAACTTGCTCTTTTGTTGCTGCTAAAACGGCAACTTTAGTTCTTGGGGGCTCAGCGAGTAACTCTTCATTAGGTTTAGGTGAAGGCTTAGAGGCCATAATCGAAAACATGGCGGCTACTCCAATCACCAAAATAATAAGTGGCAACTTTGCTTTATTCCAAATGTTCATATAATTCTCCAAGTTCGAGTAACCTACGAGTAAAACTAATTAATAAAAAACCGCAGTAAATACTACACCGAGAAGAATAACCTCCAACTCAAGACTTGTTACAGAAAGCCCTGAGATGTAACAGAAGTTGTCATTCGATAAATATTGCTAAGTTATGCAAGTATTCAAACATGTATAGCTGTTTTAATGACTTAAAATGCGTTCAATCCACTACAAATCGCGTTTACCGAAAACTGGATTTATAGCTAAAATTGTCATAAAAGTTTTTTTAACTTGTTTTATGATGGACCAAAGTTTTGCTTACTATTTTCACATTCGCTCATTTATAGGAATAACTATGCGCTTACTTCACACCATGATTAGAGTTTCTGATTTACAGAAATCCATTAATTTTTACACGCAAGTTATGGGTATGAAATTATTACGACAAAGTGAAAACCCTGAATATAAATATTCATTAGCGTTCGTTGGTTACGGAGATGAGTCATCTCAAACAGTGATTGAATTAACTTATAATTGGGATAAAAAAAGTTATGAGTTAGGGGATGCGTTTGGTCACCTAGCGATTGGTGTTGAAGATATTTATACAATTTGTGACCAGATAAAACAGCAAGGCGGGGAAGTATTTAGAGAGCCTGGTCCCGTATTAGGTGGCACTACCATTATTGCTTTTGCGCGGGATCCTGATGGGTATAGTATTGAATTAATTGAAGAAAAAAAATGATGAAAATAAACTCGTTAATATTAATCACCTTTGTATTCATGCTAAATGGATGTGCCAGTAATAACCCCAAGGATATTACGCCAATAGATGGTTCGGGATATGCAACTGTAAAAACGGTACAGTCCGCAACGTTAGAGAATGCCTTAGTTATTGCACATCGCGGAGCTTCAGGTTATTTACCTGAACATACATTAGAGTCGGCAACGTTGGCGTATGCTCAAGGAGCTGATTTTATAGAACAAGATCTAGTCGTCAGCAAAGATAATGTATTGATTGTGCTCCATGATATTCACTTAGAAACTGTGACAAACGTCGAACAAAAGTTCCCAACAAGAAACCGCGAAGACGGCAGATATTATTCTATTGATTTTACATTAGAAGAATTAAAAACATTAACCGTACACGAACGACAAACAGAATCTGGTCAACTGGTTTTTCCAAACAGATATCAAGGTCAAGGGAACTTTAAAATTGCCACCTTTGAAGAACAAATTGAGTTGATTCAACAGCTCAATCGCCAGTTTGATAAAAATGTAGGATATTACCCAGAAATTAAAGCCCCTGCATGGCATCAAGAGCAAGGTGTAGACATTAGCAAACTTGTACTAGCTGTATTACGCAAACATAATCTAGATCATGCTAAGGTTAATTTATATCTACAATGTTTTGATTTTAATGAAACTAAACGGTTGCGAACTGAGTTAGGGGCTAAGGTTAAAATTGTACAACTTATTGGCGAAAATGATTGGCTAGAATCCCCTACAGATTACAATAGTTTAAAGACGATAAAAGGTCTTACACAAATTGCAAAAGTTGCACAAGGAATTGGGCCATGGATCCCACAAATAGTGGATTTAGAGACATTTCAGCCTACCGGCATGGTGGCGAATGCTCATAAATTGGGGTTAACAGTTCATCCTTATACTTTTAGAAAAGATGCTTTACCTGAAAAAACCACCTCTAAACAAGCTTTAGACTTATTATTTAAGCAACTAAAAGTCGACGGTGTATTCAGTGACTTTCCGGATACCGTTGTTAATTATTTAAATGGAAGTGATTAGGCTTAATACAAAACAGGCAACGAAATGTTGCCTGAAAATTAAATTGGTGACTGAAAAAACTCACACTCTAGGGTTTAGACATTCTGATAATAACCCTACGGTTTTTAGCTCGCGTCGTTTCATTAGTATTGGGTGAAACATGCCGTCTTTCCCCATGTCCTGTTACATCGATACGGTCTGGTGCGACCCCCATAGATCTAAAGAAGTCTTTAATTTCAACAGCTCTTCGAATGGATACTTGTTTATTGATAGCTCTACCACCATAACTGTCAGTATAACCATCAAGTAACACCAGCTCTAAATCGGTGTCTTCTTTTAGGTATTCGCCTATCATTGCCAGACGTTTTTGAGAGTACTTAGTTAAAACCGTATTGTTAAACTGATAGGTTAAAGTTGTATAGGCGATATCCTGAAAACTATACGGCAACAGATTAGCAACACACTCAGCAAATTCAGTGTAGGGTTGGGCAAAATTACTCGCATTGAGTCCTACTGATACTCTGTCATATTGGTTGTACCAATCTTTGTAATAAATGGTTGGCCAAAATCCTTTCTCAAGCTCAGACAACATAGTCCAGGCTGCTTGCTCTGGTAAATCGCCATTGTATTGTTTGCGTATTGTCATATCAGCAATAGCGCGTTGAACCTGTCCTGGCATCCACTTAGGTGGCACTGAATAAACGGCTGCCACATCATAGGTTTTTGGCAGCCGCAACATATCCAATTCGAATTCCATGTTTAACTGCTTAGACGCAAAGCTAGTAAACATGGCTTCGCCATACCCTGGTAACACATGGCTCAAAGTACATTGAAGTCGATTTTTTTGTTTAAGTTGCCACTGTGAATTTTCTACTTTTGCCACATATTGGCGTAATGCTGTCGAGCCGCTAAACGACACAACTGTAAAAGCTAAACATAGAAAACTTTTGAATAATTTTTTTATCATAAATAAACAGCCCCCGCTTAATATCTGCTATCGACAAAACTAGCTAAACACTTGAGTCCAGAATCACAATAAACCTAATTAATTTTAGCTCAGGAGATAGTCAGTATACAGAGATTGTGTCGTTAATTGATGGTATTGAGAATAGAACCTTGCGATAATTACGCTAATTATTCAGTAGTTAGGTTTCCATGTCAGATTCACTTAAATTAAAAAATCGTTTTAGAGGTTACTTTCCTGTGGTGGTGGATGTAGAGACGGCTGGTTTTAACGCAAAAACCGATGCTCTTCTAGAAATAGCCGCTGTCACGACCAAAATGGATGAAAATGGTTTTTTTTATCCCGATAAAACTTTTCATTATCATGTCACCCCTTTTGAAGGTGCCAATTTAGAAAAGTCAGCCTTGGAGTTTAACGGTATTGATCCATACTGTGCGCTGCGCGGTGCGTTAGACGAAACAGAAGTAATGAAGGATTTATGTAAACAGGTTCGCAAAGAACAAAAAGCGGCCGACTGTCAGCGTTCTGTTATCGTTGCTCATAATGCAGCATTTGACCAAGGTTTTGTCAATGCAGCTATTGAACGCAGTCATATAAAGCGAAGTCCTTTTCACCCATTTGTATCATTTGATACCACTTCCCTTTCAGGCTTAGCCTTAGGTCAAACTGTATTAGTTAAAGCCTGTATGGCAGCAGGCATAGCATTCGATCAAAAAGAGGCGCATTCTGCTTTATATGACACTGAACGAACAGCGGAACTGTTTTGTTTTATCCTGAATAAATGGCAAAGCTTAGGTGGCACCATTCCAGATTTAACTTAATTGTCGCTTTTAATAGGAACGCAGTAATCTAAAAATACAAAAAAACCGCAGTCATTTTACAATAACTGCGGTTTTTTATTATTAAGCTTTTAACTTAAAGGTCGTTAGCATTCTCTGCAAGGTAGCTAGCAACGCCTTCAGGGCTTGCGTCCATACCTTTTGAACCTTCTTGCCAACCAGCAGGACAAACTTCACCATGTTCTTCGTGGAAGTTCAAAGCATCAACCATACGTAACATTTCATCGATATTACGGCCTAACGGTAAATCATTAACGACTTGATGACGCACTACGCCCTCAGCATCGATTAAGAATGAACCACGGAATGCAACGCCTGCGTCTGGGTGCTCAACGTCATATGCCTGGCAAATGTCGTGCTTAACATCAGCAACAAGAGCATATTTAACTGGACCAATACCGCCATCGTTGATTGGAGTATTACGCCATGCATTGTGGCTAAATTGAGAATCAATTGATACACCAATTACTTCTACGCCACGTTTTTTGAATTCATCGTAACGTTTATCAAAAGCAATTAACTCTGAAGGACAAACAAAAGTGAAATCTAGAGGGTAGAAAAACAATACTGCTGCTTTACCTTTGATGGCTTCGCTAAGGGTAAAACTATCAACAATTTCACCGCTTCCAAGTACTGCTGCTGCAGTAAAATCTGGTGCTGGACGACTTACTAAAACGCTCATGAATTTCTCCGATTCGTTATGATTAAGATAGGCAGGATTTACAACAAACCCTGTTAAACAAAAAAATATTAAATAACAATCTAGTCATATAAGTACAGATAAGCAAAAAACAATGCTTAGTTTAAAAATATTCCTAATTAATTTCACATACGTACACAAATGAATCAATCTAATCCTTGATCTTTATGTGAATAACAATTATTCTTATTTACATCAATATTACGAAGGTTATTTATGTACGTTTGTTTATGCCACGGCATCACAGATAAAATGATTAAGCAGACTGTCATAGAAGACGGTGTTGGAAACATGCGTGAATTAAAAAATAACCTAGGTGTCGGCTCTCAATGTGGTACTTGTGTAAAATTAGCTCAAAGTATTATTGATGACACTATTCTAGATGAATCTTTGTTCAAAGAAGTCTGTTAATTTATACCTAAACAAGCTAACCGTTTTCCCCCTACATCTTTAGCAGCCATTTTAATTTCTTCAAAAACTTTCATTGCAAAATTTGCTTTGTTTCTAACATTCTATTGTTTTCTATTTCTATCATTAACTTATGGAATATTGAATTTTTAACTATTGCCCATAATATTATCTTAAAGATTAATTCAGGGGACAACATGAGTAAGAGTGAAGAGTCAGATGAGTTCCTGAATGAGTTTAAAGATGTAAAGCCACTTAAGCACACCGAAGTCATTCAAACCAACAACGTACAAAACAGATTAGCCAAAGAACTAAAAAGAAAAGCTATTGAACGAGAACAGCAACAAAGTTTTAATTATTTGTCTGAAGCAGAAGTGGATATTATCGATCCTTATGATCACCTTGGTTATAAACAAGATGGGATCCAGCACGGTGTATATAAAAATTTGCGATTAGGTAAATACAAAATTGATTCAGTGTTAAACCTGCAAACGCTCACATTTGACCAAGCCCGCCATGAGGTTTTTAATCAAATTAAGACTTCACATAAGAAAGGTTATAGAACCATTTTGATAAAACACGGATTAGGCTTAAAAAGTAAACCTTTCCCTGCCCTATTAAAAAGTTATGTAAATCATTGGTTAATACAAATGCCTGAGATTATTGCTTTCCATACAGCAATAACTAAACATGGTGGAAATAGCGCTGTGTATGCGTTATTGAAGAAAAACCAAGAGCAAAAGGTACACAACAGAGAAATTTACGGCAAAAGACAAGGTTAACGATTAATTTTGGCTAGCTGCTTGGCTTGACGTTTGATTAGATGCTTGACTAGAAGTTTGAGGGTAATCAGAAGAAGTTGCAGATGCACTCATTATAGCGGCAACGATTAGCACAATGACAGTCACTAATACACCGGCTAGGCCAAAACCTTTATTTGAACGATTCATGAGCGTCTCTTATTATTTTCAATTTTGAATAATTTATTAACAAACTTCCTTACAGGTGCAATATGCAGATGTCATCTTCCTTGTCAACAAACAAAATTATATTAGTCCCTATTTAGCTGATATACAAGGGGTTTATTATAAATTAATTAAAAATAGTATTAAGTACTATTGACATGTATAAAATTTGTAAATAAACGACTTACAATTAGGTAAATAAAAAAGGCGCTAATTTTTAGCCCCTTTTTAGTGTTACGACAAATTAATGCGCAATTTTAACCTAAATTGACGCGTGCATTTCTGAACATTCTCATCCACGCCCCATCTTCTTGCCAATCTTTTGGATACCAAGAATTAGCCACAGTTCTAAACACTCGTTCCGGATGTGGCATCATGATAGTTGCTCGGCCGTCAGCACTCGTTAAACCAGCAATTCCCAACGGAGAGCCGTTCGGGTTAGCTGGATATTGCTGTGTCACCTTTCCATAGTTATCTACATATTGTAAAGCTACTGCAGAGCTTTGTAATGCCTGATTTGCGCCCTGCTCTGAAGTGAATTCAGCACGCCCCTCTCCATGAGAAACAGCAATTGGCATACGCGAGCCTTGCATACCATTAAAAAATACTGATTTTGATTCTTTCACTTCAAGCATGGCAACACGCGCTTCAAAACGCTCAGATTTATTAGTCACAAAGTGAGGCCATAAGTCTGCTCCAGGGATAAGTGATTTCAAATTAGATAACATCTGACAACCATTACATACACCTAAGGAAAACGAATCATTTCGAGCAAAGAACTCTGCAAATTGGTCTCTTGCTTGGTTGTTAAACAAAATAGATTTTGCCCAACCTTCACCGGCACCTAATACATCACCGTATGAGAAGCCACCACATGCTACTAAACCTTTAAATTCCTCTAAAGATTGCTTGCCAGACAAAATATCACTCATATGCACATCAATCGCAGAGAACCCAGCTCTGTCAAACGCAGCAGCCATTTCTACATGTGAATTGACACCCTGCTCTCGCAAGATAGCCATTTTAGGAGCAATACCTTTGGCGATATAAGGTGCCGCCACATCTTCGGTCACATCAAAACTTAGTTTTGCGTGTAATCCAGGATCTTCAGCATCAGCTTTAGCAGCATGTTCTTGTTCAGCACATTCAGGGTTATCACGCAATTTCTGCATATGGCGAGTGGTTTGTGCCCAAGATTGACGATATGACACTCGACTATTTTCTAATACTACTTGGTCATTTTTTGAGAACACAATTTGATCAGTATTATTGAGTCCACCAACCCCATGCACTACGTCTTGTAATCCATGCTTAACCAAAACAGCCACGATTTGTTCTTTATGTTCTGAGTTAATTTGAATGACGGCACCTAATTCTTCATTAAATAATGAATCAATAACTTCGCCTGATAAGTTATCTAAGGAAATGTCTAAACCGGTTTTACCTGCAAAGGCCATCTCAACCAAAGTAGTAAACAACCCACCATCTGACCTATCATGATATGCAAGTAACATTTTCTCTTTAACTAACTCTTGAATAGCTAAAAAGAAGCCTTTTAGTAAAGGAGCTGAATCAACATCAGGCGCTTGATTACCCAATTGTTGGTAAACTTGTGCTAAACACGAAGCCCCAAGTCGATTTTGGCCCTGTCCTAAGTCAATCAACAATAATTCTGATTTATCCACCTTAGTGTCTAATTCAGGCGTTAACGTTTTACGAATATCCTGTACAGCACCAAAAGCTGTAATGACCAAAGATAACGGCGAAGTAACAGACTTTTCAGCATCAGCTTCTTGCCAAGTGGTTTTCATAGACATGGAGTCTTTACCCACCGGGATCGTAATATCTAAAGCAGGGCATAACTCTTCACCCACTGCTTTAACAGCTTCATATAAACCAGCATCTTCACCTGGGTGACCCGCCGCTGACATCCAATTCGCAGATAAATTAATTCGTTTAAAGTCGCCTATATCTGCAGCAGCAATATTGGTTAGAGACTCACCAACGGCCATACGAGCCGAAGCGGCATAATTAATAAGTGCAATGGGGGTGCGCTCTCCCATAGCCATGGCTTCACCTTGATAGGTATCGTATGCGCTTGCCGTAACTGCAACATCGGCAACAGGAACTTGCCAAGGACCAACCATTTGATCTCTTGCCACCATACCTGTTACAGAGCGATCACCTATGGTAATCAAAAACGTTTTTTCCGCTACAGTTGGCAAATTTAAAATACGCTCTGCAGCTTCAGCAATCTCCATCACACTGGTGTCAACAGCTTTAGTATTAAGTGTTTTAGATTCTACATCGCGATGCATTTTAGGCGTTTTACCTAACAAAACATCTAATGGCATATCAATTGGATTATTTTCAAAATGACTATCGCTAAGGGTTAGATGCTCTTCTTCAGTTGCTTCACCAACCACAGCAAATAATGCTCTTTCACGTCGGCAAATATCAGCAAACACCTCTAAATTCTCTGGAGCGACTGACATTACGTAGCGCTCTTGCGATTCATTACACCATACTTCTAAAGGAGACATTCCTGGTTCATCGTTAGGTACATTACGTAATTCGAAACGGCCACCACGTCCAGCATCGCTCACTAATTCAGGAAAAGCATTAGATAAACCACCAGCACCTACATCATGAATAAATTGAATTGGGTTTTTATCACCTAGTTGCCAACACTTGTCTATGACCTCTTGGCAACGACGTTCCATTTCTGGATTTCCACGTTGCACAGAAGCAAAATCTAAATCTTCGTTAGATTGGCCTGAAGCCATAGACGAAGCAGCACCGCCGCCAAGTCCGATGTTCATTGCTGGCCCACCCAAAGCAATAAGTTTGGCCCCAACTGTGATTTCACCTTTTTGAATATGTTGTTTACGAATGTTACCTAAACCACCCGCTAACATAATAGGCTTATGGTATCCCCTTACCTCTTCACCATTAAAACTATTTACTTTTTGTTCGTACGTTCTGAAGTAACCCAAAATACTTGGGCGACCAAATTCATTGTTAAATGCAGCTCCGCCTAACGGCCCATCAACCATAATATCGTATGCGCTTACAATGCGAGCTGGCTTTCCGTAGTCTTGTTCCCAAGGTTGTTGATGACCAGGGATGTTTAAGTTAGAAACAGAAAAACCAACTAAACCAGCCTTAGGTTTTGAACCTCTACCAGTAGCACCTTCGTCACGGATTTCACCACCAGAGCCTGTTGCTGCACCTGAAAAGGGTGCGATTGCAGTTGGGTGATTATGAGTTTCGACCTTCATTAAAATATCGATGTCTTCATGATGGTAGGAATATTCATTACTGTCCGCAATTGGGAAAAATCGCCCGGCAAAACTTCCTTCCATGACCGCAGCGTTGTCTTTATAAGCTGAGTGAACATTTTCACCACATTGCTCATAAGTATTTTTAATCATCTTAAATAGAGATTTAGGCTGCTCTTGACCATCGATAGTCCAATCTGCATTAAATATTTTGTGACGACAATGTTCTGAGTTAGCTTGAGCAAACATATACAACTCAACATCATTTGGATTACGACCTAAACGAGTAAAGTTATCAAATAAGTAGTCAACTTCATCTTCGGCCAAAGCTAAACCTAAACGAATATTGGCTTGTTCTAATGCTTGTTTACCTTCTTCGAGCATTTTTACAGACGTTAACTCAGTTGGTACACCTTGGATAAATAAGCTGTCAGCTTGCTCAAGGTCAGTCAGTACAACTTCCGTCATGCGATCATGTAATAGACCTTTAAGCTGAGTTAATTGAGCATCAGTTAGCTTTTCAGTCTGCACATAATAAGCCACCCCACGCTCTAACCTTTGTACTGCTGTTAAACCACAGTTATGAGCTATATCTGTAGATTTAGACGACCAAGGTGAAATAGTGCCTGGTCTTGGTGTAACCAACAACAATAAACCTTCAGGAGCATGCTCTTGAATAGAAGGTCCATAGGTGAGCAATTTACCTAGTACTTGGCTTTCATCATCCGTTAACGGACGTTCAACTTTTGCAAAGTGAACATATTCAGCATAAATACCAGTGATTGGAAGCTCATTTTCGTTAAATTGAGCAAGACACTTTTCAACTCTAAATTCGGATAAAGCAGGCGTACCGCGAAGCACTAACATGATGGTCATCACCTTGTAGCAGAATTCCTCAAACTCGTTAATTTAAGGAATCAATTAATGGGAAATTTTAAGGCGCGAATTATAGGCCAATTTG
This sequence comes from Paraglaciecola sp., assembly GCF_051252315.1. Taxonomy (GTDB): domain Bacteria; phylum Pseudomonadota; class Gammaproteobacteria; order Enterobacterales; family Alteromonadaceae; genus Paraglaciecola. Next base: position 12,140 of record NZ_JBPOFP010000009.1, read on the forward strand.
ATCAAATTGATAAGTATAGATGCCGAATTAACCTAGTTTTATTAATACACAATTGAAGAACTGGATGAATTAGATTAATTTGGTCACAATAGAAATTACAAACTCATCGTTTTTTACTTTAATAGCTGTCCAAGAGGTCAAAATTATCCGTTTAATTATTCGACTAGTTTCAATTGGTTTGTTGCTCACAATGGGCGGGTGTAATGACCTTAAACAATCATCTAACTTATCCGAAGTATTAGAAGCGGGAGTACTTAAAGTTGGGACAACCTATGGCCTAACTACATATTATAATGGCGCTTCTGGACCCGTTGGGTTTGAGTATGAATTAGCTGATGGTTTTGCCAAATATTTGGGTGTAAAGCTCGAAGTTTTTCCTTATTACAATCTCAGTGAATTATTTCCACAATTAGATAATAGCCATATCAACCTTATCGCAGCTGGAATAACCGTTAGCCCAGAACGAGCCCAATATTATAAATTTGGTCCTGCTTACCAGCAGGCTAGTGAAAAGCTGGTTTTCAAACAAGGAAAAGTATGGCCAAGAAAAATACAAGATCTTAACGGTGAATTAGTTGTGATAGCGAATAGCAGTCATCATGAAAGTTTGCTTAAGGTGCAAGAAACCTACTCTCAACTAGACTGGCAAGAAACTGAAGATCAAGATGTAGAAGAGCTATTAGAAATGGTTCTCGCAGAGGAGTTAGATTACACAATCGCAGATTCTAATGTTTTAGCGCTAATGCGTCGTAGGCACCCGGAATTGGCGATAGGTTTTTCTTTAAGTCCGGAGCAAGACATTGCGTGGGCTGTGAATAAAAAACAAGACGACTCTCTACTTGCTGCACTAATCGAGTATTTTGGCATTATCCAATCCAACGGTACGTTAGCTGCACTAGAAGACAAATATTTTGGACATGTGAGAAACTTTAATTATGTTGACACCAGAGAATTTATTAAAGCGGTTCGAGATGTGTTGCCCACCTATCAAAAGTGGTTTAAGCAATATAAGGGAGATTTAGATTGGCGCTTACTTGCCGCTATGAGTTATCAAGAAAGCCATTGGAAGCCAAAAGCAAAATCCGTCACAGGGGTTCGTGGATTAATGATGTTAACCTTGGCAACGGCAAAAGACTTGGGAATTAAATCCAGGCTCGATCCAGAACAAAGTATTAAAGGCGGTGCCACCTATTTAGCTAATATATTAAGACGAATTCCTGCCAGAATTAAAAGCCCAGATAATATGTGGTTTGCCCTAGCAGCATACAACATAGGGTTAGGTCACCTAGAAGACGCGAGAGTACTCACGGATAGACAAGGTGGAAACCCAGATATGTGGGTCGATGTAAAACAACGTTTATTACAACTGAGACAAAAACGATATTACAAAACAACTAAGTATGGATATGCTAGAGGTAATGAAGCAGTAGCCTATGTCGATAACATTCGTCGCTACTATGACACTTTGGTTTGGTTAGACGAACAACCAGCTGAAGTGTTGGAAGAACCTTCGTCACCTCAAGTCGCTAATTCCCCGCCCCAATAATCAATTCCGTTTAAAAATAAAGCAATTGAGCCCTTCCTTGTCACAATTTGGTAACAATATTGTTTTATTTTGGCTTGAATGAAACTTTTTATATTACTTTGCGTTCATATAGGCAGGTAATTTTTTTAAACTAAATAACATACCAAGGAAAATAAATGAGAAAACGTTCAACCATGTCTTGTAGAAGGACATTGTCTAGCAATAGTCGAAGACGCCAACTTTTAAAACGATTACATCAAAAAGTGGTTTCTCGTCGCCAAAGCTTTCAAGTCACAGAATTAAATGAAGACCTAGCAGAAGTTTATTAAACTAACTTAAGCTTTTGCTGTTTTAATTTCTTTTTTTCTGCTCTACGTAATTTAAAAAAAGCAGATAATCTCTCACTGCAATCTGTTCCCAAAACACCTGACGTGATGTCAACTTGATGATTAAGATTTTCATCATTTAACAAATTCATCACACTACCAGCCGCCCCAGTCTTTAAATCCGATGCGCCAAAAACTAAACGTTTAATCCTGCTATGCACTAATAAACCGGCACACATAGGGCAAGGTTCAAGGGTGACATATAAAGTGGTATCAATAAGTCGGTAATTTTCAATGGTACTTCCTGCCTGCCTAATTGCCATCATTTCGGCATGAGCAGAAGGATCATGAAGAATAATGGATTGGTTCCAGCCTTCACCTATGATTTTATCATCTCTTATTAATACTGCGCCTACAGGGATCTCACCTTGCTGTTGAGCATTATTGGCCAACAACAACGCATGGCGCATCCACTTTTCATCTTCTTTTATATTCACTGAGTTCCACTATTTTTATTTTTTGGCGAATTTCGTCACCCAATTAGCTAATTTAACCAACTAAATTTATATAATTAACGTAACAAAATTCTAACCACTTGATATTTATATGTTTTTAATTTTGGTCAATTAATTGCTTTGTATGCCACATAAGCATAAACTTTTTATTATACGAGACAAGAAAAAGGGGAAATTAAAAATGAATATGACAGCCGTCGCTATCGTCGCCATTGCATGTTGGGCAGTAGTTGAGTTGGTCAATGGACCTAAAAACCGTAAAAAGAAGCAAATCCCAAGCGAACCAGATCCCGCTACTTTAGAATTACAAAAAGAAGTAGAAGCGATGCGCGATCGAATTGAAACATTAGAAAAGATTGTAACCGACGAAAAATATGATTTACATCGTCAGTTTGATGATCTCAAAAAAGATAAAGTTGCCTAAAACCAAATACGTTTGAATTAATGCCAGACTTCATACTTATACATGAAGTCTGGTTATTTAGCTTTGTTGTTTTAAAAATGACGTAGCATACATAGTTAACAACTTATTTTGTTCATTCTCAGACAAATCTTGCAAACGTTCTTGTAGATACTGTTCGGCTTTTTCTTTGTTCTCGCAAGAATAATCAGGACCAGGATCTAACATTGTCGCTGCAACAGCACCTGTCGAAAACGGCTTATAGCCGGATAAAATGGCAGAATCTAAATGTTCAGCGACCTGTTTAGCATTTTCAAACTCACCTGTCAGTTTTTCTCCAAAATGTACGTGCACACGCCCTTTTTGGCCAGTAATCCCATTTACAATGCTTTGTACATCTTCGTTGTCAGGCTTGTCATAACTACCTTCGTCTTCAAGTTGTTGTAGCTCTTTTGCTTTACTAATATCACAAGGATCAAATTCATAAGAAATTGAAACAGGTACTATTCGTAAACTATCGATGTAAGTAGCAAACTCCGTTGTTTTCGGTTTATTTAAAGAAAACATGGAAATAATAGCTGGGTTGGTTTGGTCATTGCCGTCTTTAGCACGTCCTTCTTTTTGAGCAATCCAAATATGCTGAGATTCAGAGTTCAAACTAAATTCAATATATTCACTTAATAGCTTAGCGGCTTTTAATTTTTCACGCCTATCAGTAGCAGAGCGCTTAACAATGAAACATTTATTAAGTCGAATAAGGTCTGCAACCCATTCTTTTTTAAGTAAGTTATCGCCCACCGCAATACGTACTGTATCTTGACCATTCATATGTAAGGCCCAATTTACAAATGCTGGATCTAATGCAATATCTCTATGGTTACTAATAAACAAACAAGCTTGTGACAAATCTAAACTTTCTAAACCACTTACAGTAAAAGATTGAGTAGTAGTACTTATCATTCTTTCCATATAGGGACCAATGAGATGTTGAAAATCTCTAGCCGTTTTAACTCCAGTCATTTGTTTCAAAATATACCGGCGAGTTAGGTAACCAAGAACTGGTCGCAGAAATCTAGGCCAACTAGAAAACTTAAACGCCACTAAGCTGGCAATAAATTCTTTATTATTGAAAAGTTTATTTAAAACACTGGGTATATCTGCGTCTTCATAAGGACGTATAGAGTCAAACTTGCTGGACATGAGAGGTATTGAAAGTTCTAGTGGCAATTTTAGGCGCATATTGTGCCGTTAATTGCAGAGTTCGGCAAATGCTTTAACGAAGGTCTGCGCAGTTTACCGAAATTATTGTAAAACGCTCCAATTTACTTCTGTTTGTTTTTCAGTCCCAGCAATAAATGCTGAATTACCAGTGATAGTCACAGCCAGCTCTACCGTTCGTTCAAGCAATTCTGAAAGTTGTAGAATCTCTTCCCACTCAAACTGCAAAACAGATACGTTAAGTTTCTCAAATTGTGTTTGAGATTGTTTCCACCAGACATCGGATTTGGAATTAAAACTGTAGACATATGTACTTTTAGCTAAGCGTGAGGCTTTTTTCATGCGCTCAAAAGAAGGTTCTCCTACGTCAATCCATTGATGTAACTGGTCGTCGAAACCTTTTAACCAAATATCAGGCTCTTCTACTGAACTCAATCCTTTGGTAAAAGCCAACAAGTTTTCTTCATCCTGATGAGCATGAATACAAAACACTAAAACTCTAACCATCATTCGGGCAACAGTTTCAGAAGGATGTAATGCCACAGTCAAATTCAAAGCATCATAGTGATCGTGATTTAAATCGGATAAAGACACTTTAAATTTATAAATAGTTGGCTTAATTGCCATTAGATAAACCTCAAATTGGATACTACGAAAAGCTAAATGTAAATAAGAGAAAAGCTACAAAGATAATTTGAGTTCTACCAAAGAAGGTTCAAATCCTAGTTTCTGATACGCCGCCGTTGCTGAATGATTTTGAGCGTAAGCTTCTAGGTAGAAGTCGCTAAATCCTAACGACTTCCCCCAAGTAATCAGTGCTTCAACAACCAGTTGATTAACACCTTTACCTCTATATTCTTGTGCGACAAACATAAAACCTAAATAGATATGCTGATCATGTGTTAAATGAGCTTTAGACTCTTTAATACGAGCATACCCCGACGCTATAATTTCGTCATTACATTGGGCAACCATCACGGTCGAAGCATCAGACTTTATTAACGCAGCAAGGTCATAATAACAAAAGTGTTCCGACTTCAAACAATCGTTGAACGGACGCTCAGTGCTAATAATGCCTTGTTCAAACCCTTTTAAGGTAGGTAAGTCAGCTTCAACCGCAGCTCTTATTTTAATGTCACTCATAAGATTATTAGCACTCTTCACACAATGTACATTTTGTTTAAGGAAGTTTATTCCCATTCAATCGTTGCGGGTGGCTTGCCCGAAACATCATAAACGACGCGAGATATACCGTCGATTTCGTTGATAATACGATTCGACACTTTTCCTAAGAAATCATAGGGTAAATGTGCCCAATGCGCCGTCATAAAGTCAATAGTTTCTACAGCTCTTAAAGAAACCACCCAATCATATTTACGCATATCGCCCATAACACCAACAGACTTTACTGGCAAAAATACGGTAAATGCTTGGCTCACCTTGTTATATAAATCAGCAGCGTGTAATTCTTCAATAAAAATCGCATCAGCTCGGCGTAGTAAATCACAATATTCTTTTTTCACCTCACCTAAAACACGAACACCTAGTCCAGGTCCCGGGAATGGATGACGATATAACATGTCGTAAGGTAAACCTAACTCAAGACCAATTTTACGCACTTCGTCTTTAAATAATTCACGTAATGGTTCAACTAGCCCCATTTCCATATCGTCCGGTAAACCACCCACATTATGGTGAGACTTAATCACATGCGCTTTACCAGTAGCAGAAGCTGCAGACTCAATAACATCTGGATAAATCGTGCCTTGTGCCAACCATTTTGCATCAACCAGTTTTTTAGATTCTTCGTCAAATACTTCAACAAATACGCGACCAATTATTTTGCGTTTTGCTTCAGGCTCAGACTCTCCAGCCATGGCATTTAAGAATCGGTCTTCAGCTTCAATTTTACGAATATTTAATCCAAAATGGTCGCCAAACATATCCATAACCTGTTGGCCTTCGTTTAATCGTAATAAACCATTGTCAACAAACACACAAGTCAAGTTTTTACCAATAGCTCTGTGCAACAACATAGCCACTACAGAAGAGTCAACACCACCAGATAAACCTAAGATAACTTGATCATCACCGATTTGTTTTTTCATCTTAGCTACTGCATCTTCAATGATAGCGGCTGGCGTCCATAGTTTTTCACAACCACACACATCTAAAACAAACTGAGATAAAATACGTTCGCCTTGGCGGGTATGTGTCACTTCTGGGTGAAATTGCACGCCGTAGAATTTTTTCTCTTCATTTGCAAAAGCTGCAAACGGACAGCTATCCGTTTTAGCGGTTGTGATAAATCCAGGAGGAGCAGCGCTTACCTTATCACCGTGACTCATCCAAACATCTAATAGAGCATTTCCATTTTGCCCTACATGGTCTTCAATATTGTTAAACAATGCCATGTCGTCTATTACTTCGACTTGTGCATAACCAAACTCTTTTAAATTAGAGCCTTGAACTTCGCCGCCAAGTTGTTCGGCCATAGTTTGCATACCATAACAAATACCTAATACAGGTACGCCTGCATCAAATACATATTGTGGCGCTCTAGGAGAGTCATCAGCATGAACAGATTCTGGACCACCAGACAAGATAATACCGTTAGGATTAAAATCACGAATTTGTTCTTCGCTTACATCCCATGCCCAAAGTTCACAATACACACCAATTTCTCGGATTCGGCGTGCAATCAATTGAGTATATTGAGATCCAAAATCTAGGATCAAAATACGTTGGTCATGAATATCTATGCTCATCTGGTTTCTCTTTTTAAAATAGAAAAGGGTTTAAGTGGTTATACTTAAACCCTGTAAAACGTGTTTATGAAAACAATTACCCTAAACGGTAATTAGGTGCTTCTTTGGTGATACTCACATCATGCACATGCGACTCACCCATGCCTGCTGCAGTCACTTTCACAAATTGTGGTTTAGTACGCAAAATGTCGATAGTAGCAGAGCCGGTTAAGCCCATTGCCGAGCGCAATCCGCCCATCTGTTGATGGATGATATTCGCGATCGGACCTTTATAAGCAACGCGCCCTTCAATACCTTCTGGTACCAATTTTTCAGCACTTTTACTGTCTTGGAAATAACGATCTGAAGAACCATTATTTTGATCCATGGCACCTAATGACCCCATACCACGATACGATTTGTAGTAACGACCTTGATAAAGCTCTACTTCACCTGGCGCTTCTTCTGTTCCAGCTAACATACTACCTACCATCACACAGCTAGCGCCTGCGACTAATGCCTTAGCTATATCGCCAGAAAAACGAATACCGCCGTCAGCAATGACTGGCACATCAGTATCTTTTAACGCATCAACAGCATCTGAAATAGCAGTAATTTGAGGTACACCACAACCGGTAACAATTCGTGTAGTACAAATTGAACCAGGGCCAATCCCCACTTTAACCGCATCAACACCTGCATCGGCTAAGGCTTTAGCACCCTCACCTGTCGCCACGTTACCAGCAATTAATTGAACATTTGGGTAATCAGCGCGGATCTTAGTCACACGTTCAATGACACCTTGAGAATGTCCATGGGATGTATCAACTAACAATACATCAACTCCGGCTTCAACTAATAGTTTGATTCGTTCGTCTGTTCCGGCACCAACACTGACTGCAGCACCGACACGCAAGCGTCCTAATTCATCTTTACAGGCATTAGGTTTACTTTCAGCTTTTTGGAAATCTTTTACTGTAATCATGCCGGTTAATTTAAAGGCATCGTCTACCACTAGAATCTTTTCAATCCTGTGTTCATGCATTAAATCTAAAACTTGCTCAGATGACGCTCCAGCCTTTACCGTCACTAAATCATCTTTACCTGTCATGACACTAGTAATGGGCTCATCTAGGCTATTTTCAAAACGTAAATCACGACCTGTAACAATACCGACTAGATTATTATCTTGATCAATGACCGGAAAACCCGAAAAGCCATGTTGCTTACTGAGTGCATTTATTTCACCAATAGTGGCGGTAGGTAACACGGTAACAGGATCTTTAACCACACCACTTTCGTACTTTTTAACAATACGCACATGTTCAGCTTGTTGTTCTGGTGTCATGTTTTTATGAATAAAACCAATTCCACCTTCTTGAGCCAAAGCAATAGCAAGTCTTGCTTCAGACACTGTATCCATAGCGGCTGATATTAGTGGGATATTTAAGCTAACTCCGCGAGTAAGTCTTGTTTTAAGACTGGCGGTATGAGGGAGAACATCTGAATGTCCTGGCACTAACAATACATCGTCAAACGTAAGGGCTTCTTTAGCGATCCTTAACATGCAATATCACCTATAAATGGGGGCTTTAATTGCGGCGTGATTCTAGAGGATTTGTTCATTTCAGTCTAGTTTTTATCGCACAAAACTAGTAGATTTTTGCCTAGAAATGAATTAAATCGGTTAAACTGGCCATAATTACATTTTATTCATATTTTATTGCTTAATGTTTAACACTCAAACAAACGCCAAGAACATCCTGACTGTCAGCAAATTAAACCGTTTAGCTCGCTCTGTTTTAGAAGCTGAAATTGGTCAAATATGGCTCTCTGCAGAGATTTCTAATTTTGTCGCAGCAGGCTCCGGACATTGGTACTTCACTTTAAAAGATCAACGAGCCCAAGTAAAAGGGGCCATGTTCAAAGGCGCTAACCGCAGAGTTGTGCAAAAACCCAAAGAAGGCGACAGAGTATTGGTCAGAGCCAACATTAGCTTATACGAACCAAGAGGTGACTATCAACTTATTGTTGAACACCTTGAACCTGAAGGTGAAGGTCAGCTAAAACAGCAATTTGAACAACTTAAACAACAACTAGCCTACGAAGGACTGTTTGCCACTGAACACAAAAAAGCAATTCCTCCGCAAATTCAAAAAGTGGGTATAGTCACCTCATCGACAGGCGCCGCATTGCATGACGTGTTAACTGTATTGAAACGTCGTAATCCAAACATACAGGTAATCATCTATCCCACTCAGGTACAAGGTGAATTAGCCCCAGAACAAATAGTCAATGCTATCACCGTAGCAAATCAAAGAAATGAAGTTGACCTATTAATAGTAGGTCGAGGTGGCGGTTCTTTAGAAGACTTATGGTGTTTTAATGACGAAAGAGTAGCTCGTACAATATTTGCGTCTACATTACCGATTGTTAGTGCTGTAGGTCACGAAGTGGACGTGAGTATAGCAGATTTTGTTGCGGATTTGCGGGCTCCAACACCTTCTGCAGCGGCTGAACTTGTAAGCCAAGATCAATTAGAGTTAAGTCAAAACCTTGTAAACCTAGAACACAAACTCATTAAAGCTTATAAAACCAATTTACAGGCCTATGGTCACAAACATAAGGTACTTAATCAGGCTTTATTGCAAAATCATCCACAAAGACAATTGCAACAAAAAGCGCAATACCTAGATCAACTACACGATAAATTAAACCTAGTGTTTCATCGAAACTTTGCGCAAATCAAACAACAGCAAACCCATTTAAGTAGCCGCTTAAACTTAGCATCTCCAACAAAAAGACTGGCACAACATCAGCAGCAGTTAGCTGACTTAGAAAATAAACTGAATAGAAGTTGCCAGCAGTTATTAGATAAGAAACAACAACTATTAGCGAATAATAGTCACTTGTTAGACACCGTCAGCCCACTTGCTACCTTGTCACGTGGTTACAATATTAGTTTTAAAGACAATCAAATAGTAAAAAGTGTAAAACAACTTAAAGACGGGGATAAAATCGTTAGCCGATTTGCTGATGGAGAAGTTGCCAGTCAAGTAAGCAACATTAAAAATCAATAATATGTTATCAACTAAAAGCGACCCCTTATGTTAAACAAAACCCTTTCTATTCTTAGCCTATTATTGGTAATCAGTAGTCAAATAGCCATAGCCGGTGACATAACAAACAATACTCAGCGCTTTATTGATAGCCTCACACCACAGCAAAAAAAGCAGGCTTTGTTTAGCTTTGCCGACGAGGAGCGTTTTAATTGGAATTTTATACCGACAGAGCGTGCTGGTATTCCATTAAAGAACCTATCAGTAGAACAAAAGCAGTTAGCTCTGTCAGTTCTACGTAACAGCTTAAGTGAAAGAGGTTTTAATAAAGCCTTGAATATTATTGACCTAGAAGAAGTATTACGTGTGTTAAATAATCAAGCTTACCGAGACAACGAGCTTTATTTTCTGAGTATTTTCGGTCAGCCCAATACAGCCAATACATGGGCGTGGCGATTTGAAGGTCATCACCTATCGTTAAATTTCACAGTAAAAGATGGCAAGCTTGGCGCTGTCACACCAAACTTTTGGGGTGCTAACCCCGCTAAAGTCCCCTCTGGGCAAAAACAAGGACTAAGAGTTCTTAAACAAGAAGAAGACTTAGCCAGAGCATTAATCACAAGTATGTCTCCAGAACATCAAAAATTAACACTCATTTCAGACAAAGCTTACGGTGATATTTTAACCAAAACCAAACAACAAGTTAAGCCTTTAGCCGACAAAGGCATTAGATTCTCAACCCTTAATTCCAAACAGAAAGCCCAATTACTAACACTTATTTCAGTATATCTAGACAACATGCCACAAAACGTTGCTCAGTCTCGTTATAAAAAGATCCAAAGTAACTCAATTAACAATATTCGATTTGCTTGGGCTGGCAGTATACAACCCAATAAAAAACATTATTACCGTATTCAAGGCGATAGCTTCTTAATCGAATATGACAATGTGCAAAATAATGGCAATCATATTCATACGGTTTGGCGAGATTTTGAAGGTGACTTTGGGCGAGATTTATTGAAAGAACATCGCAGCAAACATAGTCACTGATAAATCATAAAGACTAACTACAAACACAAAGTTGTAACCTAACTCAAAAGTTTGTTGTTTTTGATAGTGAGAGTAGGCCGTGAAGCGAGAGTCCTTGTCGGTAAAATTTGACATAAGTACCAATTTTATAAAGAAATATCGACTTAAGTATAATCAGTACCTTCTTGTTTCTAAACTATGCTCAATGTAACGTTTTAGCATGTCCCAAAATTAATAACAGAAAACACCACGATATTTATGAAAAAATTAGTCAGTGTTTTACTATTATCTTTATATTTACACCCCCTGTCAGCGACGGTGTTTAGGTTTAGTGGTGCCGAATCATCAGTCGATGTTCGATACAAATATGTACAAAACGTATTGTTACTTGCGTTAGAAAAAACTAAATCAGATTACGGTGACTATCAGCTTCAATCAGCTACTCAAGGAATTAATATTGGTAGGGTTATTCGACAGCTCGAACAAGGGATACATGACAACTTATTTGTTCGAGTATCAATTAATGATGAAGCCTCTGATAATTTCCATGTGGTGCCATTTCCTATCTCTCGAGGGTTAACAGGTAATCGAATTGCATTGGTACACAAGCAAAACAAAAATATTTTATGTAATCCTAATCACGATAAATTACTACGAACATTAACCTCAATTCAGGGCGTTGGTTGGTTAGACATAGATATATTAAATGCAAATGGCGTCAACGTTTTTCCAATAACCGATTATGAACGTATGTTTCATATGATAGAACGTCAAAGAGCAGACTTATTTTTTCGTTCATTTGAAGAGATCAAAGTAGAACATGCTGCACATGTAAAAACCTTTCCTAGTTTAAGCATCGAGACTTGTACAGTTTTACATTATCCGTTACCTAGGTTTTTGGTCACACATAAAAGTAATGCAACTAATGCCAAAAGAATTGAAATAGGCCTTGTTCGAGCGTACGAAGATGGCAGTTTTATCAAACTTTGGTCAAATCATTTTTCTGAACATTTGCACTTGCTTAAAGGCAGGAAGGTTATTCAATTGGAAAACCCATACCTTAAAAAGGTTAACCAGCGGTTCCCACATTACAAGAAATACAATGTAACTCCTTAGGACTTTCAAGCCAAAACAACGACTAAAACCTAATTGTGTTTAAAAAATTATTACAAAAACAGGCCTTGCACCTGAGTAGTAAACAACCCTACAATAGATCTTATCTGATAACTGACAAATATGATTTAAAGGTCACAATACTGATGCAGTCAACACTAAAAAAACGCGCCATGTTCGTTACATTTTTATGCGTAATAATAACCATGTTTGCATGCCAAAATACGACTGTCCTTTCCAAGCTAGAATCTAAAAAGAAAAGTAAAAAAGCGCCCAATGTCATTATTATCGTGGCCGACCAAATGCGCAGAGCCGCTATGGGGTTTTGGAGTCAGCCCGAATACCAAGATTTGTTAAACGGTAAAAGTGATCATGTTATCACCCCTAATTTAGATCAACTTGCAACAAATGGGGTGGTCTTTAATCAAGCTATCGCCAATTTTCCTTTATGTAGCCCTTTTCGAGGCATGTTGATGTCTGGCATGTTTCCCAACAACAATGGAGTGAATAACAACACCCGAAAAGATAGGCCCGATACAGGGCTTAAAATTGAACTTGATACTATGCCCGAAGTGTTTAATTCAGCTGGTTACAACACGGCATTATTTGGCAAAGCCCACTGGCATAACAACTTCCCCTTATTTGATGATAAAGGTGTATATCAAGGCTCCACACAATTACCTGGCGGTCACTTTCTAAAAATTACAGATTACGATACTTATATTCCACCAGGACCAGGCCGTCACGGTATTCAATATTGGTATCAAACAATAGGCCATGATCATGATAAACCCGTGGTTTATTCGAATGATCCTAATGTAATTGGAGGAAACAAAGATGGCTCGCCTCATTATCTCAACGCCTATACTGCGGTTAATCAAGCAAATGTCATAATTGACTACATAAAAAATAACAATGGCCAACGAGATAACGATAAACCCTTTAGTTTGCTTTGGGCAATGGATCCTCCGCATAATCCTTACGCAGAAATGAGTGATACCGACGAGCAGATATACAACGAATTTTACAAACATCCTGTCATGCAAAAACTGCTTAATCGCCCAAATGTGGACATCCACACAGCCAAAAAGTATTTTCGGGTTTATTTTTCAATGATCACTTTAATCGATAGAGAGATAGGCCGAGTAATGAACACGTTGAAACAACAAGGTTTATCTGAAAACACTTTAGTTGTCTTCACCGCAGACCACGGTGAAATGATGGGAAGTCACAGTAAAATGGCTAAGAACGTGTTTTATGAAGAATCTTTAGGCATTCCTTTGATCATGTCGTTACCAAATAAACTTGAACATCACGTTAACGACCTACTAATTAACGTCCCCGATTTTATGCCAACTATTTTGAGCCTAGTTGGGTTAAAAAATAACATTCCAAAAAATCTAGACGGTACTGATCACTCAGCCCATCTATCGAGTAACCCTCCCGTTGATAAACCCAAATCAAGTCTATATTACGGAAAAGTCTCCGAATTAGGTGTGCGTACAGATCAATATACGATGGCACTTAATAATAGCGGCCAACTTATTGGCTTATTTGACAACATCAAAGACCCATACCAACTAGCACCATTAACCTTGCAAAACATACCTGCTAGCGACAAACAATTATTATTAAGTGAGTTAGGCAACTGGTTAGCGAAGATCAATCATGAATGGTACAAACAACGAAAATATCCAAAGCTAATTATTTACCCTGATTAGGGCAACAGATATCAATGCCGGAATTAGTTTGGTGTTCGCTACATCAACAAACTAATTTCCTAAACGCCTGCAAGTGTGCTCAAGTTTTTCGAATTGAGCGCGCTACTTCTAAGCCAAATATGTTTACTTAATTGTACTTTTTAGTTACCACTCAATCCCTCCATAATGCTTAGTACCAAGGGCTCCCAATTCAGCTCCTGCTTTTAACGCTTTTTCGATATCGCCTAACTTGACATAACTACAGGTAAAACCTGCTTGAAACGCATCACCACACCCAGTTGTATCCACAACATTAGTAGGTAAAGCAGGCTGCCTAAACGTTTGGCCTTGATGAAAAGCAATACTGCCTTTTTCACCAAGAGTTAGAACAATAAGTTTTCCTTTCTTATTTGATAAATCAGTTAAGTCTTTAACCATGTCGATATCGCCACCGACATAAGCTATGTCGACATTATCAATGGTTTCAGCAATGTCCTGAAATTCGGGTAAGTGTAAGTAGTCAACGCACAGCACTGCATTCGTTTTTCTAGTAATTGTTTGTTTAAAATTGGGGCAGCTGGCATGTGTGGTCCAAATATCAAAGTCATGAATGTGGCGCCATTGTTCATCGTTAATTCGAAAGTTGTCATAAACACCACCGTGCCAAGCGTTAGTTTCACCGAATCTTTCGCCTGAATCATCATTAACGATTCTATTATTCGCAGTTCGCCCTTTGATAACCTTTAGAAGGTCGACATCAACTCCGTTTCGTTTGAGTAATGAATGTATTTGCTTACCATTCTCATCATCACCTATGGCGCCTAAAAAAGAGGTACTAACGCCTAACTTTTTCAGGCGAATACATTGATTCAATGCATTTCCCCCCGGGAAGAACTTGGCTTGCTGTGGAAAATAGTCCATTGCAGCAACACTAAAACATGCGGCTTTCATTGTTTAATCACTCCCTTGTATACACTTTAGAACACAGTTTTTAGTACAAGTAAAACACACTGAATATTTATTGTGTTAACCAATACATTCATTGTTAGTTTCTCATTCTTTAAAACTTACCATTATCGTTTTTCCACTCACTCCGTGGAGCGACTTTTTCTGTTGTGTCCCAATGTTCTACAACTTTAGCGTTTTCAACCCGAAATAGATCATAGAAAGAGGTATGAACTCCAAGCTTTAGTCCTTCTGACACTGACAATACAAAATTCCCCTCAGCTAATACTCGATGAAGTTTCTGGTAACTAATTACCGGCTGAAAATTCGGCATGTTTTCTTCCAGTGTTTGATTGAGTGCCGGCAGTCCATCACCAAACTTGGGATTATGTTCCCTGTAAGTTTCAGCAACAAAGTCACTAAGTTGGTCAACTTGTCGGCCAATAAGTACCGTTTTTACAAAAGTATCAACCAATGCACGGTTGCTTTCAGTTTTCTCAAGCTCCACTGCTTCTGTTGGACCATCTACCATCGAATGGCCAGAAACGTTGGGGCCCATTCTGGATTGAATATTGTCCCAATGTTCAACCGTTTGATCTTGTTCAAACCTAAAAACTTCAAAGCCTATTCTTGAAGTACTGAAGTCATATTCGGTATGTCCAAATATAAAGTCGCCGTCGGAAAAAATCCGTACAATATTAACTCTTGGTGATGTTTTAGAAAGACGCTTAAAAAGCTCAGCTAAGCCTTCCCCTCCTTCTTGAGTTTGTGGATTATGCTGAATATATTTGTCTGGATTCACTACGGCAATGGAAGCAGGATCCCCCGTTTCAATTCCTTTTAAAAGTGCATGGATTTTGCTTTTTCTTTCAGTAGTCAAAATTACTCCGAGTCATAAATGGTTAACTGATTTGAATTGATTTAGCCTCTTGCTTAACGCAAATTTTAAAAAGGTACTGCTTGAAATAACAAAACCATTAAACAACCACGCCAAATACTCGCCCAACAATGGCTGTAAGAGCCATAGCCAGCGCCCCCCAAAAAGTGACACGCAATGCCCCAATAATCACAGAAGCCCCACCGACATATGCAGCAAGTGCACCTAAAGTCCCCAAAAATAACAACGAAGCTCCGGCAACAAAAGGAATTATTTGGGTTTCAGATACGAGCCAAGTCACCAACATAGGCATGGCAGCACCTATTACAAATGCCCCAGCCGAAAAGACTGCAGCTTGAACCGGATTAGCGCTTCGGCGTTTTGAGAACCCTAATTCGTCACGGACATGAGCTCCGAGCGCGTCGTAGTCCATGAGTTTTTCTGCCACTTGCATAGCCAAATCAGGCTCAAGCCCCCTTGTTTGGTAAATATTCGCAAGTTCTTTTTTCTCATATTCAAAGTCACTTTCCAGTGACTTTTTTTCTATTTTTATGTCAGCATTTTCGGTATCTAATTGAGAGCTAACAGACACATATTCGCCGGCTGCCATAGACATAGCCCCTGCAACTAGCCCAGCTACACCAGCAAGAATAATACTATGATGTGAAGCACTAGCTGCGGCAACGCCAATTATAAGACTAGCTGTTGACACAATGCCATCATTGGCACCTAATACGGCTGCGCGCAACCAGCCAAGCCTATGGGAACGATGTGTTTTATAATGACTCATGTGTTACTTTCCTATGACTAAAAGCACGCATTACGCCATACTTTATTGTTTGGGGAAATCATCACTTTTAGAAAATCGCGCATAACCTTCGACCATGGCTTGTACACACTTTCCGGGCGTTGGGCCGCCATTCCAAATTCCTTTACAAGGGACTTCAATTAATTCTGGATATGTTTTCTTAACCCATTCCCTCGCCTGCCAAAAAACCTCCAAGTCATTAGAGCTTGTGTCTACTGAAACGATATTAGAAGCATTAAATTGAATTTCAAAAGTGTCCGTAACATTAAAATCAATACCTAAAGCAAGCATAAGGTCATCTTGAACCGTTATAGAACAACGTATGACCGTTAACTTCTTTTTGAAACATGGCTGACGCTTTATAATTTTATAGTTCCCGCCTTTAGCCCAACCTTGATAAAATACGACATTAGGTATTGAATCTTTTGCAAATGTTAAAGCGTCTTCTAGTCTGTCTTTGTCAAATGAATAAAAGGCATCAATTAATCTTTCAGACTTCTGCAAATGATTATGACTGGTAGATCCATCCTCTGCATTTGCAAATTGACACATTATTAATAGAAAAATAGCTAAATTTAAATTACCGAAATATCGCATAACAATCCTCTTTTTAAATTTAATTCCAACAGTGTAAAGTTTACCTTAGCCGTTAGATAGAGCGTAGATGATATGGAAAACAGTGCTCTACTGAATTTGAGAGTATAAGCAACTAGCCTGTTCGAATTAAAATATTTTACGGTAATACCAATCCACATAAATAAGTAGCCACACAAAATGCATCCAGTGGGATTTTGATGTAACTATCCCCCAACAGCTACATGGTAGGTAGTAAAGCACCTACCTAACAATTCTGTTTTATGTACACGAGTAGCGACTCTATTCAACACCTTGTATTCGGGCCTAGTTTCGAGCAAATGGAATAGTATTTCCTTATGACCTAGCTCTTTAGCCCAGCACATAAGTCTTTTGAAAATGGGTATACCAAAACCCCAAAACTTTTGCGAAATAACAATCGCCAAATCATACCCTTGATTATCAGGCTGAATCCCACACCAACCTGCAAGAGTTCCTCCTATATAAACAGCCCGAATGCGACACCCATGCATGGCATCAATATTAATCTTATCCTGCATCCAAGCTTGAAGGCTAGGTTCGTCAAAATAGGGGTGCTCGATCAAATGCGCTCTTATAGAATCTTGATTGACTACGTCTAGGAACTCTTTAGGATTCACTTGATTAAAATGCAAAAATTCAATGTCACTCATACCTTAATACTTCTAACACCTTGTTATGTGGTAAATAATAGTCAGTCGAAACAATAGACAAAAGAGCATACAAAGCTGTGATTTGTCTAACTTGCTATATTCAAGTTGTTCTATATGACTTTTATCATGTGAACGGTTTTGGGCTTAACCCCTAAATTTTGATATAAACTTTCAGCTTTTGCATTGCTGGCGAAGACCTATAGATGTAACAATCTACAGCCCAAACTCTTAGCCCATTTTTCACTTTAGCACTAAAAAAACTTGGCAAAAAGGTTAATCTAGACGTCACTTTGTCGGAGGGAGTGGTGATGACATACCCCAGAGAAAAGGGCTGTCTATGTTAGTCCGATACTGTTATCGGCAACACAGGGAGAGGATACCACGAATTATCGTCGCAGCCCCTCCACGAGCATGCTATAAGCCTTGAGACATTTCCCGCTTAAGTTGGTCTTTATTGATGCGATTATTGTCGCTTTGGACTAAAGGTAATGAGCGTTTAAACAGCACTTTACTAGGTAACATATAAGAAGCTAAGTGTTTTTTCAGTTCAAACAAGATTTCCTTTTTAGTGATTTCTTTATCGGCCGAATAGACCATCACCACTTCTTCTTCAATCTGCTCATTGTCCATACCAAACACAGCGCATTGGTTAATTTGCGGAATGTTTTTAGTCACTACCGATTCAATCTCATAGGGCGATACTCTAAAACCACGCGTTTTAATCATATCGTCATGGCGAGATACAAAGTAGAAATAGCCCTCTTCATCTTTATATACATAGTCGCCAGTGGCCACTACAATTTCGTCAGTTAACTTTCCTTCAAAGTCGAGGGCATCACTTAATATATCAACCGATTTAAAGCGCATGGCTGTTTCTTCTGGCGAGTTCCAATAACCACGATAGATATAACCACCACGATGAATCAACTCCCCAACTTCTCTAACTTCGCACTCTTTTCCGTTTTCGTTAATCACATAAAGCTCAACGTCTGGGATGGGCTTACCAATGGAGTCTGGACGAATTTCAACTTGAGAAGGATCTAAATAAGTTGAACGGAACGCTTCGGTCAGTCCGTGCATCGAATAGAACTTAGCCTGAGAAAATTGTTTCTTACAATCACGGATCATACCCGCTGTGACATTTCCGCCAGAAGACGTAATTATCCTAACTTTGTCAAATAATTGTGGGCTAGGTAAACGCTGATTACCACCTTCAAACATCTGGGATATATTAAACGGCATCAAAGGCAAAACCGTGACTTTATCGTTGATTAAGTGATTAAAGAAATCATCGGGCAGAATAAAGCTGTGTAGAGCCAAAGTCGCACGTTTGTATAAAGTACAGAAAATCTGATTTAGGCCATAGTCCAAATTAAAAATCAACAAGCCAGAAATAACATCATCCTGCTGTAACTCTAGATACTGAGACACAACTCGTGCCGAATCAATCAAGTTACGATGAGAGATCACAATCCCTTTAGGTGTGCCAGTTAAACCAAAAGAATAGGTAATTAGCGCATTGTCATGACCATTTATGTCACATTCATAGGGCTTGTTATAGTACTTATAAATCTCTTCAAAAGAAGCAATTTCACTACGTGTGGTTTCATAAGACACCACTTTTCCGGCAAAATTACTTTCATCAATAGCGCCTAGGTGTTTCTGATCAGTTAACACACATTTAATGTCGCAATCATTGATAATGTACTCAACCTGTTCAGATTTCAAAAACTGGGTCATAGGCACCAATACATACTTAGTCGACAATACCGCGAGTATGGCCACGACCTGATCGATACTCTTCATCGAGTAAATCCCGATACGGCTGCCCTTAGGCAAATCGAGCTCTTCTAGGTAGTATGCCACCTGATTAACACGGGCAAACAGTTGCGCGTAAGTCAGCTGTTGGTTATTCAATACTATGGCAGATTTTTCCGGTTGGGATTTCGCTGCGGCTTCAAGAATCGCTCTAATACAATTTATTGACATGCTTCTAACTCCTTTGCGCCCAATGTCCAAATATCATACTTATTATCAATGATAGACCGAGGTTTATGTTCGGAGGTCAAAACCTTTTTATAGAAGAAAGCGACAATATCTTCCACTTCTTCTTGGTTTAATACCTTGGTTATACCACCAGTGAAAACAATAGAGTTAATCGCCAGTAGCTTCAAGTTTATATAAGCTTTGCGATAGTGAGAGGTTTTGCACAGCACCAAAAAGATAGCCAACTGCATCAATATTTTTGTAGCTCGCTCGCTATGCTCTTCAAGGATATTTTCTGTTACCTTCAAATGCATCAACAATTCATAAACAAATTCATTGTCCTTGGCCGAGAAAATCAAAGACTCACGCGATTTATAAACACCCAATTTTTTGAAAACCAAGCGATCATATTCATTTTCTGTGACGATATTTTCGTCTACTAAATCTTTGGAGTAATGAATATCTGTGGTGGCACCACCTATATCCAATAGGATAAAGGGGTCGACAACAGAAAAACGAGCATCGATTTGCGGCAAAGCCTTATTAACAATATAAGGCGTCGAAAAAATCTGATTATTAGTAATATCGTACAGGTGTTTGATATCTTCTTTGCCTTCGATATCCTGCTGGTACAAATTAGTCAGGTATTGCTTCAGGTGTTCTTCCACAATGTGTAGGCGATTGTCGATAATATTCGGCAATACCACCACATCTTCAATCTTTTCCTTAATGGCGGGCCCGTCTTTTTCACTGCCAACAAACACAATATTAGAGTAGGTCAGCTGCTCTAAGTAGCGATAGAGACTATCAGAGAAAAGTTCACTATGACTATCAATACCACCCACAATAATCACCACATCAACCAGTTCACTCGGCACAGAATAATCTTCTATATTCTGATAGAGGATAGTATCAATAATATTAATGCCAGAGTTGAAGGCAATATTGGTTGCATACTTCAAAGAAAATGACTGCGTCACACCTATGATCAAAGTACTCAAACCGCCATTAGCAGAAGAACAAATGTGGATATCATCTTTTTCAAAACGTTTTAAGGTGTCACCGCACTTATTCACCAGGTCATCACGAATATCTTGATTGAAATCGCGAAAATGCTGTTCGATATGACCAGTAGTGCTGACTTTCATATAGGTGCTACCCACGTCAATCAACAATTTATCTGTGGACTTACTCATTGCATTATTCCTATATCGTGAATAATATCGTTAACGATACTGGTGGTGTCTTTAGACAGATCGCACTTAGATTTATGGAACTCGTAGCAGCGATCAGGCATAGGTACATTGCCTCGCTTAATAATACGAATGTTCTTCTGAGCATCACGCAGCGTTATCATCTCATTGTGATTGATAATATGAGGTGAAAACGGTACGTCGATAATGCCACTTTTTATGCAGTTAAATACCTTACGCCAAAGGGTATCGGCCGGATCATTAAACACGGCTTCCATGATCGCTTTAACTTCAAGTGTAAGGATTTCCTCTTCTTCCTCGTCAACAACAGGTGGCAAACCGTTAAGAATACGTAAGGTGTATTGAGTATTGGCCACTGTTTTCGCATTGGCTTCTTTGGTGGGAATTCCCACCGCTTCTTCACAAGTTTTGGTGATAATTTTGTCTGCGCCAACCATAGAGGCAATCACAGTAGACATATTGATCAGTTGGTCTGCAAAGTCGCGATTCATTGGGAAGGCGCCCATCCATTGGTGATAAACCAAATGAATGTCTGCATCACCACAACCAATTTCTTCGGCATAGTGTCGAGCTAACTTTTTCAGTACCGCGCCAGTCACAATATCTTGCATCATCGAGCCCTGTTGGGCGAAAGATACCGAGAAAGATTTAACACCTTCTTCTAGGGATAACAGCATTTCTAGCAATTGGATCACAATAGTGATTGATGGAGGCACCATAGTCGCTGTCAACGGTCCAAAAGATTCACGATTGATTGGCTCGTTCAATTCAGAATAATTAGCACAAACCCGCTCTACATACTTCCAATAAAGAAATGCCTTATCCAGAGGGAAATTTTTAGAATAAGGCAGTAAATACGTAATTGGACCGCCTTCAATTTCAAAAATACCTGAGGCAATTGCCGTCTCAATTAACAAACGTGCGTCTGGCGTACCGTGGCGCAGGCTAACCGGCTTGTCAAAATGGGTAATCATCTTACGTGTAGTACGGTAACCGTGGGTAACCAGCGGATAACCATTGAGCATATCTATGTTATTTTCTTCACTCAGGCGAAGCATTTTCTGAGCCGTGGCGTAATCGTTCAAGCGAGTATTAGAGTCAACAGTCAATGGCAATACATCAACATTGGCCTTTAGAAAAAACTCATAAAGTGCATGTTGTTTTTCATAGGTAGGGAAACCGCCTCGCGGTTGTACCAACATTTTCTTGTTTTTATTTTTTTTAAAGTGGTGAGAAATAAACAGCTCTTTACTCGCATTTTTAACAAAGTCTGACACCTCAGCAAAGTCAAAAGCATCAACAAACTCATTACTGAGTATGATTTTTCGCTCTTCCTGCAATAAACTCATTGGGTACTTCTCTCTTCAGTTCTTTTTTCAAGATGGGTTTCCAGCATATCCAGGCCGGTGTTAAGGTCAATTTGGTGGCAAACCAAATCAAAACCATAACTTTTATATTTGCGCTGGATTTCATCAGGATCACCACGACCTACAACCAGGTTGCCCCCGATCATCATGACAACGTCGTCCAGTTTTTTGTATTGAGTCAATAAAGGTTTTACTTCTCTGCCCCAGCCTTCCGCTTCTCCGTTTAGAGATGAAATCATCAGGACATCTGCGCCTGTTTCTACTACCGCATCAAAAAACTCTTCTAAATAAGTGTTTACTCCGAGATTAAACACTTCATAACCCCTAGCGCGTAAGGAAAGATCAATCAAGCGGTTGGCGACCACATGAATATCGTTGCCAACGACCCCTGTAACTACCTTCATTAATATTGCACCTTTGAAAATCATCTTAAAATTAAAGGGCGCAATGTTACCAAATATTTGTATAAAGGTACTAGGAGCTGTTGCTCTTTGGTGAGTACATTTTGTTCTAACTAAACACCAAAGGTAAACTGCCGCAAAAATTCTATGCAAATAATGGGTCTTCAGTGATAGAATTTTCGTCTTTTTTCAAGCAGGACAATAGCGATGGACTTTTTTACAGCAGATATCTGTGATGAACACCCTAATAAAACAAACGTATTGGGACCCGGTTACCAACATTTTGGTGGAATTAATAAGTGCCAAGGGGTGGTGACAACCATTAAGCTGGATAAAAACAACGCCGATTTAGTGGCACTACTTCGCGACGAAGATGGCAGTGGCAAAATAGTGGTAGTAGATGTAGCCCAGGATTACTTTGCGGTTGTGGGTGAGAATTTAATGAAGTTTGCCCAGAAAAATAATTTCGCAGGCATAATCATTAATGGTTATGTGAGAGACACCGAGCAAATTCAAGATATCCCTGTTGCATTGATTGCTCTGGGCACTTGCTCACGCAAATCAATTCCAGTAACTAAAAGCGAGCGTGGTGTATCGGTATCTTTTGGCGACGTAACCTTTAACGAAGGGGACTATGTGTATACCGATAATGATGGGGTGATTGTTACCTCTGAGAAAATCGTTTAAGCCTTTTTTACTCTGAAATAATAATACCAATAAAAAGGTAACCATAAAAAAGCCCACATTGCTTAATGAAGCAAAGTGGGCTTTTTTGTATTAATAACTTTGACTACTGATGCCAATCCGTTTGAATAGGAATTACAAGACCTTGGCGATAGAGTCACTCAAGTAATCAATATTGTCAGGGGAAATACCCGCTAGATTGATCCGGCTAGAGCCTACTATATAAATACTAAACTCATCTTGTAGACGTTGAACCTGTTCACCATTAATTCCCAAAAACGAAAACATACCGTTTTGGCGAGTGATAAAGCTAAAGTCTTGCTCTACACCCTTAGCGGCTAAACTGCTAACCAATACTTGGCGCATTTGGCTAATGCGTTCACGCATTACTTCAAGCTCACCATGCCATTGGCTAGTTAGCTCATCCGAGCCTAGGATAGTTTCAACAACCGCCGCACCATGGGCAGGAGGCATAGAGTAGTTAACTCGCACCACTCGTTGAATAGCGGCATAAATAATATCAGCAACCGTACTATTTTTAGCAATCAATGAGCAGGCACCGATACGATCCCGGTACATGCCAAAATTCTTCGAACAAGAGCTACAAACAACCAGCTCCTCAACTTTGTCTGCCAATAAACGCAGACCATAAGCATCTTCATCTAATCCTGCGCCAAATCCTTGATAAGCAATATCCACAACCGGCAAGAATCCAATTTCATTAGCAAGGTCAGCAAACTGTTGCCACTGCTCTTGATTTAAATCCATACCACTAGGGTTATGACAACAAGCGTGAACCAATACAGCATCGTCTTTAGAAACTTGTTTAAGTGCGTCCATCATGCCCGCAAAATCTAAGCACTTATTCTCGTAATCGTAGTAAGGATAAGTCTTAACTGTCAGGCCAGCTGCAGTAAATACGCCTGCGTGGTTGGCCCAAGTAGGATTACTCACCCAGATCGTAGAACCCGGCTTGTAACGATTGATAAAATCACCCGCAACTCGCAAAGCACCAGTACCACCTGGAGTAGAAATAGTCCGAACTCGATTTTCCTGGATTGCCTGATGGTCTCCTAACAAAAGGCTGGCAATACGCTCATTGAACAAGCCAGAACCAGCCGACCCCAAGTAAATCTTAGTGTCTTCAAACTCAGTACGAAATGCCTCTGCAGCCTTAACACAAGCCAATACTGGTGTTGCTCCGGTCTCGTCTTTGTATATACCGGGGCCCAGATCAATTTTCTGTGGATTATTATCGGCTTTGAACTTAACAGACAGGCCTAAAATCGGGTCTGCAGGGGGTTGCTGAATCGTAGAAAACATAAGGTCGAATACCTCTCCTAGTAAATATGAATAAAGTTAGGCCGCATGTAAAATATCTAAAACAGTGACAAGCTGGGATATACAGTGGCATAAAGAGGGGCATTATACCTAACAGTGGAAACTTAGCCATCCTTGGTATCTCAATTCATTTAAACAATTCGCCTTATGACTGCTGAGCCATCATCTTTTTGCACCTAATTGTGATATTCAGCTTTTCTTCTTCGGACTTATTCATCCAATCTGTTATTTCAGAGGCGTTTCTAAAACAGCCCTTGCAAATGTCATTGCTGTCAAACACACACTTGCTAATACAAGGGCTAATTAGATTAACGTTACTTCCTATGTACATATGGGTTGGGTCATACTCAATTTTAAAAACACATTAGGCTTATTATAACTGGAAAATCCAAGCGTTTTTGCAACGAATAGTATTCCCGTTAATATTTTTGTTAAATATTCGCTTTTACAAAGCTAAGAATTTCATTGTGTATTTGCAAGTTAGTTCCATGCCCCATATTTTCATATGTACGGAAAACAACATTAACATTGTTGTCGTTGTAAATAGACTGGCATTTAGCCCAACGATCAGGTTGCATCTTTTGCCCTAAAGCAGAATGTATGGTTTTTCTCTCTGTTTCTGAGTATGCATCATCATATTCAACAGCATCATTCGTGTCATCCTTACCCATAAACAGAAACTGAGGTAACGCTACCCACTTTGACTTTTCAAACACTTTGCCAGTAACCTTTTGAAAATCATTAACACCGATAGGGTAATTTAGCTTCTCTTTCGCTACTTTTTCTAGCGGCAACATTAGTATTCCATTAAGCCCCCCAGCAACGACTAACTGGAGGCTATCTGGATGTATTAATGAAAACCGATTAGCAAAACTTCCTGAAGCGGAAAACCCAGTTAAGATAACTTTTTCCTTTACCTTAACAGAGTGTTTAGCCAGTTCTTTTTTTGCAAAGGAAATCATCGCCAACAATTGCAGATCCAGTCTTTTTAATTCCCCCGAGTCTACTAACAAAGTATCTCTGTCTAATGCATGTGTATATATTTCCCAACCAGTTTTTGGGCGCGGAAAAACAGGAATGAGTATGGGTGAATTGAGTTTTTTTGCTACCCATGGGCCTACAGCATTTCCCACTATTGCCTTATTAGCTTTTTGATAATGAACATCAAAATCATCTGACACAGCACCAGTATTATTAGTTTCAACAACCAAATAATCTGTATCGATTTGTGAAGGAATTTTTAATAAAAAAGGAAAGGAAAAACCTTTATTTGGCTGAGCCTCAACTTCAATTAAGGTCTCAGCATAACTACTGCTGCTTATTAATATAAGAAACAAAACGACTTTATTTTTAATTAGATTCTCGAATAACATAATATCTCCCCAATGAGAGCTTCCAACACTTTACTTATGCCGATTTTACGAACGTTCTTGGCAGAAAACCAGCAAGTAAAACTCCCAGTAAGATGTTTTTGTTAGCTTTGAGTTTAAAACCAAAGCAGTTAGGAATAAAAAGCGTTATTGAAAGGCGCAGCTTATCCAGAATTCGAGTTATTTATGTTGTTGGCAAAGTTACCGGCCATTCTTTAACACGGTTATTCCACATGTCTTGGGCCTGTTCATATGCGGTTTTCCAATCAAGCTTATCGAGTAACACCAACATGTTTGCTAGTGTACCTAACAAGGCTTTTTCACCGTATGTGTCTTGAGTTTTATCTGTCCACACATCAATCAACTGCAGTACGTCTAATTCTTTCGGTTTAGTCACATAACTGTCTAGGGTATTTTCTACGTCTATGGTGGATTGTTCGGTAACGCGATTAATATGTAAGGTCACATCACGCAGTGGATTAAATTCAATTTCTCCCCCGTCACCTCTAAAACATAAGACATTTTCATCCTGTAACAAGGCCGCACATTCTCTGTGTTTAATGTCGATTAAGCGGTGGAATATACCTTGAATACTGTGTTGCGCCTGTGACGGATTTAACATACGAGCTAAGGTATTGGCACATGAGCGTAAACCAAAAAACTCGCGAAGTTGGATGACTTCATCTAATGCCGGATTAATGTCTAATAGATCCATGTAGGCGAAGCCAAATTTGTCTAAGGCTTGTTGTGCTTGTTGAGTATTTTTTGCCAGGTCAAAACCCAATTTTGGTAACACTTCTTTTAGGTATAAACGTTTTGAATCTGGCTCGTGTGTGCCATGCAAAAAGATACGTTTGCCATTTTGTACCAGTAATAAAACTGCTAACACAAACCAAGGTAAATGCCGGCGTTTACCCGCGTAACAGCCCATGTCTAAGTCCACAGTTAAATCGGATAAACCTTCTTGGGTTAATGCTCGAAATGCTTGAGTAAAACCAGCCAATTCTTCTGCCGTTTCTTCACGTACTCGTAGCAACATCAAAAACGCACCTTTTTGTTCAGCGGTCACTTCACCTTTGGCCAGCATTGTCATGGCTTGGCAAGCTTCTTCTTGGGTTAATGTGCGTCCGGCACGCTGGCCGCGGCCAATAATTCGAATAAAGTGTTTAAATTCAATTGGGGTGTCGTCAGACATACAACTCTCTACAAGGGAATATTACAGGGAAGATTATTGCGGATTTTACAGAAATAGAGAGCCAGTACCAAGAAGTGATTACTGGCTCACCTTATTTTTAGCGTTTTATACTTCTTCTACTGGGATAATCAGATCTTCAACCGCAGGATCTGTATTTGGATTAGCAGCTAACAAACCTTTATGTTGATTAACTAACTGGCTCAGTTCTGACTTACACGAACCACAGTTAGTGCCACATTTAAGCGCACCACCCAGTTTATCAACCGAGTCGCAACCTTTTTGTATGGCGTCAATAATGGTGTTTTCACCCACTTTGAAACAACTACAAATAAGTTTACCTTGTTTGAACTGCTCATCAGGCTGATTGTTTAATAAACCGTTCATTTGTTCGGCGTCAACTAAACCACCAGCAAATAAACTGTTTATCCAACTTGTGTCCACATCAAGGTACTCTTTACTCATAAACAAACTTAACGACAACAAACCTTCGCGCATAGCAAACGTGCTGCCAACGTTACCGCCTGTCACACTCACCCACTCATCATACAAAGGTAGATTAATCTGTAACCAAAGTTTGATGGCCGCTTCAGAATGCTCAGTAGCAAAGTAGATTAAGGTGCCTTGTTCAACTGGTGTTGTCACAAAATAAGCAAACTTTTCTCTGAGTAACTCAACAGCTAAGGTTTGTTTAACAAAGATTTTTCCCTGTAATGGGTAATCGACTTTGGTTAAGGCCACGGCTGCGTGTTTTAACTCAGGCTGACCTGATATTTTGTCGTTTGCATCTGTATACAAAGCGGTAATATTTGAGCTGGCGCTATTGCTGGCACTCCAATGAATAGGTGCAAATACCTCACCTTTTCGTTGTTTATCGTCAAGTACCACGGGTAAACATATATCCGATTGTTCACGGCTTAAATGACCCGAGGTTAAATTAACCAAGTCATGTTCTTGCAACGCCAAAGCTCGCGCATCTTTAGGATGTACAGCCAAAAACGGTCGACTAATATGCGAGGTTAATTCAGCCGCTCTTCCTGTGCGAGTCATAGTGTGCCATTGGTCACGCAAACGACCACTGTTTAACACAAAAGGATACGCGTCAGTTGTGACTTGTTCTGGCGGAGTAAATACAGTTTTAACAAAGTTTGCTTTGCCCGTTGCCGTATAAAACTTAGCATCGGTAAATAAACGTTTAGTGCCTTCTGGAGCGGTTTGGTTAATTGGCCACTGTACCGGTTTCAAACGATTATAAGCCTGCTCAGATAATCCCGCTAAACCAGACAGGTCTAAGTCTCTAGTGCCTTGGTTATCAGCTTGAGTCAAACCTACATATTCTGCAAAGATATCTTTAGGATGCTTAAAGTCAAAACCTTGGGCAAAACCCATGGCTTTAGCCACATCACAAATGATCTGCCAATCGTGTTTAGCTTGACCACTTGCCTTTATTATTCCGCGCTGGCGTGAAATACGACGCTCAGAGTTAGTCACTGTACCGTCTTTCTCTGACCAGCCTGTAGCGGGCAATGCCACATCAGCAAAGGTCAAGGTATCGTTTTTATCAACACAATCAGACACAACCACCATTTCACATTTTTTCAATGCGCGAGCAATTTTTTCACGATTAGGCATGCTCACCATTGGATTGGTGGCCATAATCCAAACCGCTTTTACCTTGCCTGTTTCTATGTCGTCAAACATGTCTACGGCTTTAAGGCCTACTTTGTTGGCAATGGTTGGTGACTGCCAGTAAGTTTGTACGGTTTGTCTGTGCTCAGGATTATCAATATCCATATGACAAGCTAACATATTTGCCAAGCCGCCTACTTCACGACCGCCCATAGCATTAGGCTGACCGGTTAAAGAAAACGGTCCAGCGCCTGCTTTACCTAGTTTTCCTGAGGCTAAGTGACAGTTAATAATGCTGTTGGCTTTGTCTGTACCTGAGGTAGATTGATTCACGCCCATACAATAAGCGGTAACCACTTTTTCTGTTTTACTGAATAAACTGTAAAAGTCTTCAACCTGTTCTTTATCGAGGTCACAGGTTTCGGCAACTTTCTCTAGTGTCCATTGAGAGGTTTCTGCCAATACTGCATCGAAACCTAGGGTCACACTATCAATATAGGCTTGATCAAGCCCTTGAGCTTTCCCTGGATTTTGGGACAAATACTGAATCAAACCATTAAACAAGGCCACGTCTGTGCCAGGTTTAATAGACAAGTGGCTATCGGCAATTTCTGAGGTAGCCGTTTTACGAGGATCAATCGTGATCACACGCATGGCTGGATTTAACTTCTTTGCGCGCTCAATTCTTTGAAATAAAACCGGATGGGTCCAAGCGGCATTAGAGCCCACTAAGATTAATAATTCGGTTAACTCTAAATCTTCGTAACAACAAGGTACGGCATCTGCGCCAAATGCGCGTTTGTAAGCCGCTACAGCTGAAGACATACACAAACGAGAGTTTGTGTCGATATTGGCACTACCTATGTAACCTTTCATTAATTTGTTGGCTACGTAGTAATCTTCGGTCAATAACTGGCCGGATACATAAAAAGCGACTGACTCTGGACCATGTTCAGCAATCACTTGTTTGAATTTGTCAGCAACAGTTTGTGTTGCTGTGTGCCAATCTGTTGGCTCGCCATTCACCATAGGTGATAACAAGCGGCCGTTTACTGAATTGGTTGCTAGCAGTTTACTGCCTTTAACACATAAACGTCCAAAATTGGCTGGGTGATCTGAACTGCCTTGCAATGCACTTAATTTTTGACTTTCATCTAGAGTCACTTCAACCCCACAACCCACGCCACAGTATGGGCAAGTTGTGGTGACTAAAGATGCGCCGGATGTGTCAGGTGTATGCAATTCATGTTCAGCGAATTTGCTGATACTAACCATGAACTAGCCAACCATTTGAAGTAACACTTTATCTTGTTCTACACGAACAGGGTAAACCGTTAGCTTGACACTTTCGTCATCTAAACATTGACCTGTTTCTAGCGAATAACGTTGTTTATATAAAGGCGCTATGATGACTTCTGCTTCATCAACTGAGCCTAAAAGACCACGGTATAAAACGTTAGCTTTACCAAATGGGTCCCAGTTACTCACTGCGAAAACTTTATTTTCGCCGCCAGATTTAATTTTAAAAATGGCTACTTGTTGATCATTTACTAAGGCACATACACCTGAATTCAATACTAGGTCGTCATCTGTACACACAGAGATCCAATCATTTTGAGTTGTCATTTGTATTCTCCTACACTACTTCAGTAGCAAGTTCATCGGCTGTTGCCGCTTGCAGTTTTTGCTTTTCTTCTTCAGTAGCAGGACGGATTTGATCCCTTTCTTCTACAAAGACAATATTTAAATCTGATTTATCGCTGTTTACAAAACGACGGAAACGTTTACGTGACTGCTCGCTTTCAATGGCTGTTTTCCACTCACACTGGTAAGTGTCTACTACGTTTTGCATTTGAGCTTCTAATTCTTCACCTAAACCAAGTGAATCTTCAATTACCACTTTTTGTAAATACTCTAAACCACCTTCAAGGTTTTCCATCCATACCGAAGTACGTTGCAAACGGTCTGCGGTGCGTACATAAAACATCAATACACGGTCGATATATTTAACTAACGTTGCATCATCTAAATCTGT
Source organism: Paraglaciecola sp. (assembly GCF_051252315.1). Lineage (GTDB taxonomy): Bacteria > Pseudomonadota > Gammaproteobacteria > Enterobacterales > Alteromonadaceae > Paraglaciecola. Next base: position 42,886 of record NZ_JBPOFP010000009.1, read on the forward strand.
GGCGAATAGGTCTGCGTGACGAGGTTTCATACCACCGTTACCACAAACGTATAAGTTCCAACCATTTTCAGTGGCAATCACACCTATATCTTTACTTTGTGCTTCAGCACACTCACGGGTACAACCCGATACAGCAAACTTGATTTTGTGCGGCGCTCGTAAACCTTTATAACGATTTTCTAAATCGATAGCTTGGCCAACAGAATCTTGCACACCATAACGACACCAAGTGCTACCCACACAAGATTTAACTGTACGTAATGATTTAGCATACGCATGACCAGTTTCAAAACCTGCGGTGATAAGCTTTTCCCAAATCTCTGGCAGCTCTTCAACTTTAGCACCGAACAAATCGATACGTTGGCCACCCGTGATCTTGGTATACAGCTTATAGTCGCGACCAATTTCACCTAACACGATAAGTTTTTCTGGGGTAATTTCACCACCAGCAATACGAGGAACAATTGAATAAGTGCCGTCTTTTTGCATGTTGCCTAAGTAGGTATCGTTAGTATCTTGCAAGCTGACGTGATCAGATTGTAATACAAAGTCATTCCATACAGATGCTAAAATTGAACCCGCAGCAGGTTTACAAATTTCACAACCTAAACCTTTTCCGTGCTTCTCTACTAATTCATCAAATGTTTTGATTTTGCCAACTTTAACTAAGTGAAACAATTCTTGGCGAGAGTAAGCGAAATGTTCACATATGTCCTTTTTTACCTCAACACCTCGCTTTTCAAGCTCACTGTCGACAACCGATTTAAGTAATGCAGCACAACCACCACAACCTGTTGCAGCTTTGGTACAACCTTTAACAGAACCAACATCACAAGCGCCTTGATCGACAGCTTCAATAATGTCGCCTTTAGATACATTGTGACAAGAACATATAGTGGCGGTGTCTGGCAATGCATCTGCACCAAGGCCAGGAGCGTCACCCGCACCCGCTGGTAAAATTAGGCTTTCTGGTTTTTCAGGTAAGTCGATATCATTTAATGCATATTGTAATAATGTGTCGTAATCACTGGTATCACCGATTAATACTGAACCTAGTAATTTTTTACCTTCGGCATCTACTACAATCTTTTTATATACTTCTTCAGGTTGGTTTTCGTAGGTATAACACAAGGCACCTTCGGTACGTGCATGGGCGTCACCAATCGAACCTACTTCTACACCCATTAACTTAAGTTTGGTACTCATGTCAGCACCTTCGAAAGTCAAATCACCACCTGTGATATGACTAGCAGCTGCACGAGCCATAGTGTAGCCCGGTGCAACTAATCCGTAGATAAAGTTGTTCCAAAGGGCACACTCACCAATGGCATATATGTCTGCGTCACTTGTTAAACAGTGGTCATCAACTACGATACCGCCACGCTCACCAATTTTTAAATCAAATTCACGGGCTAAAGCATCTGAAGGTCGAATACCAGCAGAGAATAGAATCATATCTGTCTCTAGTACTTCACCGTCAGCGAATACCATTTTATAACGACAAGTATCACCAGCATCAATGCTTTGTGTAGCTTTTTGTGTATGTACTTGTACACCTAGGGCTTCGATTTTACTGCGAAGTAAACGTCCGCCACCGCCATCAACCTGCACAGCCATTAACTGTGGAGCAAATTCAACTACGTGTGTTTGTAAGCCAGCTTCTTTTAAGGCATTTGCCGCTTCTAGACCTAACAAACCACCACCAACAACCACACCAACTTTACTGACGGCAGCTGAGGCACTAATCGCTTCTAAATCTTCAATCGTACGATAAACCAAACAATGAGGTTGGTCGTTTCCAGGAATAGGAGGAACAAAAGGATATGAACCTGTTGATAACACTAACTTGTCATATTCAAATACATCGCCAGATTCAGTGGTTACTGACTTAGCTAGTTTATTGATATTGACTACTTTAGCACTGAGTTCAAACTGGATATTGTGCTCTTGGTAGTATTCAGGCGTAGTTAATGCTAACTCGTCTGCCGTTTTACCAGAAAAGTATTCTGATAAATGCACCCTGTCGTATGCAAGACGCGGCTCTGCAGACAAAACAACAACGTCTAATTGTGTTTCATTATCAGCGGCATTCTCTTGAATTAGTTGGTCTACAAAATGATGACCAACCATGCCATTACCTACTACTACAATACGCATTTTTTGTGCGCTACCAATATTTACCGAACTTGACATCAGTCACCTCTAATTGTTCTTTGAAAACAAAAAAGCCCGCAAAACCGATGACTATCGATTTTATGGGCTTCTTTGCCATACCATCTCTTAAACACGTTAAGAATGGAAATTGTAAAAACGTACGAATTTGTTTATTGGCTTTTTTAATACAGGAATGATGCCAATTTTTAAATCCATACAATTCAAGTGGTTAAGTACAATAAAAACAAATAACCGCACCATTTAAGCACCATAATTGTGCAGAAGCACCACGATCGAACATCAAAAAAGTTTTGTTACTAAATGGTGCAAAGATAATATTTGCCTTATATAAACAATAGGCGTTATGCTGCGCTGGATAAAAAATAGACCTCATTTAAACAATAGGAATGAACACTAACATGACGTTACTCAAGAAATTGGCGGTTATCGCCTCAACTATTTATATCTCACAAGCACAGGCAGCTTCTGTTTGGAAAGTATCTTCTGACACTGACTCGCTTTATATTGGTGGAACCATTCACGTATTAGCCAAAGAAGACTACCCATTACCTAAAGAATACGACCAAGCCTTTAAGTTGGCTGACAATGTAGTATTTGAAACAGACATGTCTGTTGTGAATAGTCCTGAATTTGCCCAAAAAATGATGGGCCAGATGATGTTACCTGCTGGAACAACCATTGATAAAATTCTAAAGCCTACTACTTACGCCGCGCTTGAAACCCATTTAACAGCTAGGGGGATTCCAATTCAAAACTTTGCCTCGTTTAAACCTAGTATGTTAGCGATTACGTTAAGCATGATTGAACTACAAATATTGGGCTTAACTAGTGAAGGCGTCGATCTCTATTACTCGAAGGCGGCCACAGGCCAAAATAAGCAACAACTTTGGTTAGAAACGCCTGAGCAGCAAATCGAATTTTTATCAAAACTAGGCCAAGGTGATGAAGACGCAATGATCGAATACACCTTAAAAGACATTGCTAAAATGCCCACTATGATAGACAAATTGCGTAAAGCATGGCGTGTAGGCGATATGCCGGCCTTAGCTGAAGTGGGAATTAAGGACTTTGTTGTGGATTACCCAGAAATATATAGAGACTTACTGGTTACTCGCAATAACAACTGGATACCTCAAATAGAAAACATGATTAAGTCAAAACCTGTCGAGTTCATTATGGTGGGAGCCTTGCACTTAGCCGGCCCTGATAGTGTATTAAAAGCACTAAAGGCTAAAGGATACAAAATAGAAAAACTATAGCTCTATAAATTGGGGGGGCTTAGTGCCCCATAAAATTTATCACCTTCCCCCTCTATCCCTTTCTCAGCATTTTTGCGATAGTTAGTCGCTCATTATTCACTAGTTAATTTTATCTAAGGCGATTCACCACCATGTTGCATTCTTGTGATACACCAGGCTTATTAGCCATTTCCGATGCAATATCAAATATGCTCGAACAAGTCCCAGCAGTAACATCTTCAGAACTTGTTCCTCTCAACAACGCATTGAACCGCATATTAGCCTGTGACGTAATTTCTAAGATAAACGTGCCCCCTGCAGATAATTCTGCCATGGATGGTTACGCCTTTAAAAGCGAGGATTTAGTAGCAAATAACCAGCTTTTATTGGTAGGCACAGCGCTGGCAGGACAACCCTATAACCAAACCGTAAAATCTGGCGAATGTGTACGGATCATGACTGGGGCAGTCATCCCCAATGGCGCAGATACTGTGCTCATGCAAGAAAACACGCAAAAAAATGCACAGCAGATAACATTTTTAGAATCACCAAACAAAGGCAATAGTGTTAGAAAGGCCGGAGAAGATATTCAACTTGGTCACGTAGTCGTTGAAAAAGGCACAGCATTAACACCAGCATACCTTGCCCTAATAGCATCAGTGGGCGTGGCTGAGGTTAAGGTTACACGCAAACTACAAGTTGGTTTAATCGCAACCGGTGACGAGCTCACTCCTCCGGGAGAGCCGCTAATTCAGGGCAATATTTATGAAAGTAATCGTTTTGCGCTACTTGGTTTATTAGCTGATTTTCCTGTGGATGTTGTTGATTTTGGCATTATAAAAGATGACAAATTAATACTCGCCAATACCTTTAATCAAGCGGATAACACCTGTGATTTAGTCATATCATGTGGCGGTGTATCAGTGGGAGACGCTGATTACGTTAAACAGATTTTAGATGATTTGGGACAAATTAACTTTTGGAAAGTCGCGATTAAACCCGGTAAACCTTTTGCTTTTGGCAAACTTAAAAAAGCGTGGTTTTGTGGGCTACCCGGCAACCCTGTTTCGGCCTACGTGACCTTTGAACAACTAGTAAAACCGGTATTGGAAAAGTTAAGTGGTAAAGCAAAAACGCCGGATGAATACTTTGTGGCACAAGCGGCAGAAACGATTCGCAAACGCCCAGGTCGTGCCGATTATCAGCGAGGCATATTTTTCCGAGATGACGCTGGTAAATTATGGGTCAAAGCCAATGGTAAACAAGGCTCAGGCATAATGAGCTCTATTGCCAGAGCGAATTGTTATATGGTGCTGCCACAAGAGTCTGGCAATATCCCAGAGGGACATGACGTTAAAATAATCCCTTTTAAAGACCAGTAACCATCAAATATAAAGAAGAAACCAGTGGCATTTAAAAAAGAACTCAAAACCATTATTCATCTAGCTTGGCCTTTGCTCATAGCGCAAATTACCCAAACCTTAATGGGTGTTTCAGACACTATCATGGCAGGCAGATATTCAGCTACTGATATGGCAGCGGTAGCGATTGGGTTTAGTTTTACCCTGCCCATTATTGTCTTTATTCAAGGCATTACCTTAGCCCTTCCTCCTATTATTTCGCGGCTGAATGGCTCAAAACAACCAGATAAAGTGGCGAATTATACCCAACAAATGATCTGGCTGGCTTTAGCCTTTTCCAGTTTAGCCGTGTTATTTGGTTTTGTATTTGAGTCAGTCACTCAGTTCATCCAAATGGAAGCACAATTGGGTAAAATAGCGGTGGATTATATCCAATATATTTTGTTTTCAATGCCCGCATTTGCTTTGTATCAGGTATTGAGAAACTACTGTGAAGGCCTATCTATCACTAAACCTAGCATGGTTATTATGGGCATAGGTTTGTTAGTTAACATACCCGCGAACTATGTATTAATTTATGGCAAATTTGGTTTGCCAGAAATGGGTGGAGCTGGCTGCGGTGTAGCCACTGCTTTAGTTTTTGTGGCCATGTTTATTGCGACATTTTTTTATAGTGTAAAGTCTAAAAATCTAGCTCAGTACCAATTGTTTAATCGGTTATATCTTCCCAGTAAAAAACCAATTCTAGAATGTATGAAGTTAGGGTTTCCGATAGCGATGACGATTCTTTTTGAAGTGACCTTATTTGCTGTAGTGGCTATTTTACTCGCGCCATTTGGTGCCATTATGGTGGCGTCTCACCAAGTCGCCCTTAATTTTTCTGCATTAATGTTTATGATCCCTTTGAGCATTGGCATGGCAACCAGTATTCGTATCGGCTATTTGTTAGGTGAAGGCCGTCCAGCACAAGCCAAAGTAGCCACAAAGTGCGCATTTGTATTAGGTGTATCCATAGCATTTTTTACCGCTACCATTACAGTGATTGGTCGAGAGTCGATAGCTAATTTGTATAGTATCGATCCAGCGGTGATTGCCCTAGCATCTAGTATGTTGTTATTTGCAGCGATGTTTCAATTTTCTGATGCAATTCAAGTGATTTCTGGCACGGCCTTAAGAGGTTATAAAGATACAGCAGCGATGTTTTATTTGAGTTTTATCTCATATTGGGGAGTAGGATTAACCATTGGCTGTATTTTAGGACTAACGGATTGGATAGTACCCAAAATGGCTGGAGCAGGCTTTTGGATTGGCTTTATTTGTGGATTAACCTGCGCTGCGATTACCCTAGGTATTCGTCTTAAGTACATTCAAAATAAACATATTAAACAGCAAGAGGCCCACTAAAGTGCAATTATTAGGTATAGCCACTCGAGAAAAAACTGGGGCTCCCATGCAAACTCACTTCTCATGTGAAGTGACGGCTAAAAGTGGTGTTGAACACGATGGCAGAGGTAAGCCAGGTAAACGTCAAGTAACGGTATTAAGCAAAGAACAATGGTTAGAAGCCTGTGAAGATATTCATACAGTGTTACCTTGGACAATAAGGCGAGCCAATCTGTTTGTTGAAGGAGTGAGTTTTAGCCAAGAAGATGTGGGCAAACACTTAAAAATAGGTGAGCTAATTTTACTGATCAATCGAGAAACTGATCCTTGCCCTAAAATGGATGCACAACACCAAGGCTTAACCCAAGCTTTGGAGCCCTATTGGCGCGGCGGGGTTTGTTGTACTGTTATCCAAAGTGGCGAAATTAAACTAGGGGATCAAGTGGAGTGGTACACCCAGCCTGCTTAATCACCTAGTTTGCTTAATCACTCAGTTTGATCAGCCCGTTTAATCGGCTTTTTAATCAGCGCAGTATAGTTGGTATAAAGTCGCGATCATTGTTTTCACTTGTTCACTGCTCAGTGAATAATAAATGGTTTGCGCTTCTCTTCTGGTTTGCACTAAACCATCTTTACGCAGCACGGCTAGATGCTGCGACAAAGTTGACTGAGGAATGGAAATTTCTTCATTTAACTGTGAAACCGACAGTTCACGACCATTCAAGACACACAAAACAAGTAGTCTATTTTTGTTAGCCATCGCTTTTAATAAGTCTGCGGCATGAGCTGCATTAGCCTGCATATCAGCTAAATTCATGTTTTCTTACTACTTGGAAAATCTAGATGTGAGTATCATACCAATCAGCATGCTTAACACAAAGCCAAGGATCCCAATTTGACCACCAGATACATTAACAATAGCGGGTCCTGGGCAAATTCCACTTATGCCCCAGCCAATGCCAAATAGTATCGCACCGAATATTAATTTTTTATCGAGCTTTGTATTGGTTGGGATCTGACATTCTTGGTTAAATAAGGTTTGCCCTTTGGGTTTTATCACTAGGTGATAAACAGGTAAATAAACCGATAATCCTCCGGCCATAACAAAGGCAAGGGTTGGATCCCACTGTCCAAAAATATCTAAAAAACCAATAACCTTTGCAGGATCAACCATACCTGAAATCACTAAACCTAAGCCCAAAATAAGCCCTGATATAGCAGCACTAATAATATATTTCATATTCAACTCCTATAAAAACTTAGTTAACGCAACGGTGACAATGGCTGACGACATGAAGATCATAGTGGCAACAATAGAGCGTTTTGATAATCGCCCTATCCCACAAATACCATGACCACTGGTGCAACCAGAGCCCAATTTAGTCCCCACTCCCACAATTAACCCAGCAACAATAAGTGTTGTGAGGTCCACAGGTAAACTAGCGGGTAAACTAAAACCACCAAATGAAGCGACAAGAGGCGCCAAAACTAAACCCACAATAAAAGCCCAGCGCCAAAGTGATGCGATTGAAAAGGACGTCAAAGCACCGTGTAATATGCCCGATATACCAGCAATCCTGCCGTTCAACAGCATTAGCAAAATGGCACCTAAGCCTATTAACATTCCGCCTAGGAAGGCTTCTATAAATACATTGTTCATGAGTTATCTCCGTATTTTTCGGTTAAAGGTATAGACAAATAACGTTTACCATTGCTTTGTAATTCAGGCAACAAGCCTCCCCACAGGTTAACTTGTAGCGAAGGATAGATAAGTTTAGGTGCGGCTAAACTTTCATCTCTTTTATTTCGCATCGAAATGTAAGACTCTTTTTGGGTATCTTGGTTTATGTGAATATTTTGAGTTTTGCTCTGAGCCACAGTCGTTTGTATTTTTACGTCTCTGCCATCCGGCTGATAATCATGACATACCCAGATACGAGTGTTGTCATCTAAACTGTGAATTTTTTCTATGCTCTTCCAAAGTTTTTCTGCATTACCTCCGGGAAAATCACATCTTGCTGTACCGCCATCAGGCATAAATAAAGTATCGCCGACAAATAAATTTGAATCGACTAAATAACTGACACTGTCGTCTGTATGCCCTGGCGTTGATAACACTTTAATTTCACTATCGCCAAACGTAAGCACTTCTTGGTCTTTCACTAGGTGATCAAATCCACTCTCATTTTCAGATAAAGCAGAATGTTTTGGAAACAGACTGTTAAAGTGTTTTTGTACCTGCAATATTCCTTCGCCTATCACAATAGGCGCTTGTGTTTTTTCTTTTAAGTAGTGAGCTGCGGTTAGATGATCTGCGTGAGCATGTGTCTCAAGGATCCATACTAATTCTAAATTATTGGTTTTAATAAATTCGAGTTGTTCATCAGCTAAAACACTCGAAACAGACCCAGAGCCAATATCTAAATCTAAAACACTATCTATCACAACTGCTTTTTTTTGCGTTGAATCAACCACAACATAACTAGCTGTGCCAGTTTGATTATGGAAAAAAGCGTTAACTGAAACAGTCATATGAAGTCTCCCCTTGAATTTTTTATCAACTCAGTATATCGTATATCGCAAATATACAATATTAATTAGTAGGAATGCAAATTTATGTTGCTGATGTTGATTATATCCGCACTGGTTGTTGGCGTTAGTTTGGGATTATTAGGAGCCGGAGGTTCAATTTTAACCGTACCTGCCCTAATGCTATTACTTGGCCTTGATGAGAAAACGGCCATTACGAGTTCATTATTGATTGTGTCTTTCATTGCCTTCGTCGGAACTTTAACCGCATTAAGACACAAGTTACTAAACAGCAAAATACTTCTTTGGTTCGCACTTTTGAGTTTACCCGCAGCTTCAATAGGGGCTCAATTGGGAGCCTGGTTGCCAAATGGTATACAAACTCAAATTTTGGCCATAATCATGTTATTTGCTGCAAAAAAGTTATACCAGCCGGTGGCAGTTGAGGCTGGAAATACCATAAGTGCCAAACGATTAATATTAGCGGCTTCACTTACCGGGTTGGTAACGGGGTTAGTAGGTGTTGGAGGCGGCTTTTTAATTGTTCCTGCGCTAATTTTGTACGCGGGACTAAATATGCAGCAAGCCACCGCTAATAGTTTAGTGTTAATAGCGTTAAATGGCGCTGTGGCTTTTTCAAGTTTGCACCTTTCGAACAATACCACTGCACTAGATTGGACAGTGATTTTTATCATGGCCGGAGTGGGAGCATTAGCTGTCATAGCTGGGCAAAAGATTTCGACTCATCTAGATCAAACTTTACTTAAACGTTGTTTTTCAATTCTTTTAATTTTGGTTGCACTAAGCCTCATTGTGCAGTCAGTTAAAGGCTACTTTTAGGAGATACACTATGCTGTCTTATCCAGAATATATTACGTTAGTTAGAAAACAAATTATCGAAATTGATATTGATACTTTTAATACAAACCCTAGTCTATATTCGTTATTGATTGATATCCGAGAAACTCCTGAAGTCGCCCAAGGTGTGATTGCCAATTCAATACACATTCCAAGAGGTTTACTAGAAGCCAAGTTAGGAGAACTGTCGCCTGACAAAGATCCAGAAAACGCAGCTAAGTGGTTACAGCAACAATCTATCGCTTTGTATTGCAGAACAGGGGGGCGTTCAGCTTTAGCTGCAAAATCACTTATGAATATGGGGTTAACTAATGTTGTTTCTATTAAAGGTGGCACAAGCTGCTGGCTAGAGAAAGGTTTACCTTTAGTGTGAAGTGAAAGCTAAATTGGTTTATTTATTCTGTTTATCGAATAATGAAAAAAAACAACTAACACAATAAGCGCTATTGCAGATTGCATTTTTGCGGCACACTAGAACCAGTGTTTATCAAATATGTCTTTTTAAAATGAATTTAAATAAATTGTCAGTCGTAGTGTTTGTTGGCCCAGTGTCTTTATTGAAGACTTCTTTATTGAACAGCACTTTATTGTTCACAACTTTATTGATCACTACTTTATTTATCACCACAACTTATGCAAGTGAAAGATGGCCAGCTGGTCATAAAGTCGCGATTAGTTTGTCATACGATGATGCACTCAATAGTCAATTAGACAATGCCCTACCCGCTCTAAATCAACGAGACCTAAAAGCCTCGTTTTATGTAGTACCTTTATCTCAAGCCTTCAAAAATCGAATCGAGGAATGGAAACAAGTAGCCAAACAAGGCCATGAATTAGGTAACCATACTTTATTTCATGCATGTGATCGCTCTAAACCCGGTCGAGAATGGGTTGACCCTCTAAATGCGTTAAATGAAAAAACAGTCAGTGACATGCTTAATGAAATAACAGTAGCGAATACTTTGCTTACTGCTATTGATGGCTATACAACTCATACACTGACACCGCCATGTTTTGATCAAATGACCAAAGATGGAAACTACATTGATGCAGTAAAAGATCAATTTATTGGCATCAAAAGCCTAGATGAACCAAGCTTCGCGGTGTTACTTACAGCGGCTGACATTAGTGCCCAAGAGATCATTGCGTTTATCGAAAAGCAGCCAAAAAACATAAAGTTAATCAATGTGTTGTTTCACGGTATAGGTGGAGATCATCTAGTCACTTCAACACTAGAACACACTAAGTTGTTAGATTATTTAGTGGCTAATCAAGATAAATATTGGGTGGATACCTACCGAAACATAAAACTAGCACAAACAAATATTAATATACCTTCAACAGAGGGTAAGGAATAAAAATGAAGTTACGCACTTTAGGTAAAACAGACTTTAAAGTTTCTGAAATTGGCTTAGGTTGTTGGCAATTAGGCGGAGATTTCGGCCCAGTAAGTGACACGCAAGCCCAGCAAATATTGTCAGAAGCATACAAACACAAAATTAACTTCTGGGACACGGCAGACGTGTACGGAGCAGGCAGAAGTGAATCTTTAATAGCCCAGTGGAGGAAAGAGCACTGTGACGCAAACGATTTAGTGGTTGCGACAAAGGTTGGCCGCACGGGAGAGTTATTTCCTGATAAATATACTAAAGCTACGGTAAAAAAATCCATTCAAACCAACGCCAACAGTTTACAAGTAGAATGTATCGATTTAGTCCAATTGCATTGTATTCCTCCCGAGGTATTGCAAGATGGAGAGATATTTACCTGGCTAAAAGATTTTAAGCAAGAAGGACTTATTAAACATTATGGCGCAAGCGTCGAAACCATTGATGAAGGATTGTTGTGCTTAAAAGATAGCGAACTGGCTAGTTTACAAATCATATTCAATATTTTCCGCCAAGATGCCATAGAAAAATTACTACCCCAAGCAGCCGATAATAATGTTGGTGTGATTGTGCGCTTGCCCTTAGCTAGCGGCTTGTTGTCTGGAAAGTACCATAAAAATCAACAATTTGACGAATCGGACCATCGTAATTACAACAAAGATGGGGCCGCATTTAGTGTAGGAGAAACCTTTTCTGGTATTCCTATGAATAACGGTATAGAGCTGGTAAACGAATTAGAAAGTTTGTTACCAGAAAACATGACTATGGCTCAATTAGCCTTGCGTTGGATATTAGATCAACCAGCCGTTAGCTCAGTGATAGCAGGGGTCAGCAAAAGTGAACAAATTGCTCTAAATGCTTCTGCTTCAGCCCTTGGAAGTTTACCAAAAGACTTACACCAAGATTTATCTGAATTTTACATCAACAAAGTCAAACATCAGGTACGTGGAAATATCTAAAACTTTTAGTAGACTTTAGTCTAAGTAAACTAAAACAACTTAAATGATAGAGAGTATTTCATTTATCATTAAGCAGCGATTACATAATTAAACCAATTAAATTTAAACAAGGAATCAAAATGGAATCATTTGAACAACAAGCTCAGGCTTTCTATGAAAAGGCAGTCAGTATTGGTACTGAATTTGGCGCACAACTTATATCGGCTATTTTAGTCCTAATTATTGGACTATGGATAGTGGGCCGTATAAGTAATGCCGTTAGAAAATACGCAATCAAAGGTTTGCCTGATGAAACCTTAGCGAAGTTTCTAACCAATATCTTTGAAATTATTTTAAAAGTATTATTGGTTATCAGCGTTGCCTCTATGGTGGGTATTGAAACGACTTCATTTGTGGCAATTTTAGGTGCAGCTGGTTTAGCAGTGGGTTTAGCACTTCAAGGTAGTTTATCTAATTTCGCTGGCGGCGTGATGATTTTGATTTTTCGCCCATTTAAAGTAGGTGATTATGTTGGGGCGCAAGGAATTGAAGGCGCCGTCACTGACATAGGTATTTTTGTCACCACATTCGAAACCTTTGATAAACGCATTTTAATTATTCCAAACGGCCCGATTGCTAATGGCAATATCACCAACTTCACAAAAAGTGCGGTTCGCGCTGTGGAAGTTTCGATTGGTATTTCTTATTCAGATGACATTGCAAAAGGTAAAGCCGCAATGGAAGAAGTATTAAAGAATGACCCGCGCGTATTACAAGAGGAAGGAAACGTAGTCGCAGTAGTCGATTTAGGTTCAAGCTCAGTCGACTTTTTAGTCAGAGCCTTTGTAAAGACAGATGATTACTGGGGGATGTTTTTTGATATTCGCCCTGCACTTAAAGCGGCTGTGGAAGCAGAAGGTCTAACTATCCCGTTCCCACAAAGAGATGTGCACGTAATTCAAGAAAATAATTAATTCATCATTAAACGAAATAGTGCGAAATAATTTCGCACTATTGAGTGTCTAATGAGTCACCAAGTAGACTCATTAGATTTTCAAAATATAGAAAAGGTGTACAAGATGAAACCGATTACCTCCATCCAAAAACTTTTTATTGGTTTATGTTTAATTATGCTGTCGGGCATTGCCCAAGCTAATTCATGTCCTGATTTACTGAGTTTTAATAAACGAAAACTCAACTCCCAAGAAGTGATAAATATGTGTGATGCCTACAAAGGCAAAACTGTATTGTTCGTGAATACCGCCAGTTATTGTGGATTTACTAAACAATTTACCGGCTTAGAGGCTTTGTACCAAAAGTATAAAGATGATGGCCTAGTTGTATTAGGCTTTCCATCACATGATTTTAATCAAGAAGACGAAAGCGAAGCTAAAACAGGAGAAATTTGCGAACTGACATATGGCGTGAAATTCCCAATGTTTGAAGCCATGGCAGTAAGAGGTGATGATGTCGATCCTTTATACAGAATGCTTGCCAAAAAATCAGGCACCACGCCTAAATGGAACTTTTATAAATACTTGATGGATAAAAACGGAAAAGTAGTGGATTCGTATTCATCTATGACCAAACCAGATGATGAAGGTTTGGTTAAAGATATAGAAACATCTTTAGCACTTTAGGAACAAGGTGCCCTTCGCGCAGCCAAGCTTGGTGCACGAAGGGCATGTTTTCATATGCAATTAAAATGTTTGATACGCTCCACAGTTTTCTATTATCGAACTGCCTAGCCCCCTAGCCAGATGACTTACCTCTATTACTTTCAACTTATCAAATCGCCCTCAAATTATAGCGCTTAGGCCACTTTATTTAACTGAATTAGACAACACGTTTGCTAACGCATTATAAAATTAAAGTTAATTTAATCTGAAAAAATAACTTGTCTCTGTCAACCAACCTCAAGTTGAATCGTTATAACTCTTAAGCCTGAAATAATCTGAGGAGTTTTCCATGCTTAAGTTGATAACTGTAATAAGAAATAGTTTATTAGTGTTAATTGTTTTAGCTTGTTATGTGGGAGTAGTAAATTCCGTATTCGCACAACAAGCAGATAATCGTCGACCGGATAACGATCGTAACAATAATGAACCTAGACCAGATAGAGATAGAAACAATCGCCCAAACAATGGGGGTAACCCGCCAGCTGAGGGCCGTACACCTAATAACCGAGATATAAATTCAGATAACGCAGATGAATTACTGCAAGCGTTGATTGTTGATTTAGAATTACAACCCATTGATACTCAAGCTCTTGATTTGCCTTCTATTCAAGACGAGCTACCTCAGCTAGGTAAGCAGTTGTTTTTCGCCAAAAATTTAGGTGGTGAACAAAGTGTAGCTTGCGCGAGTTGCCACCATCCCATGTTAGGTGGAGCTGATAACCTATCACTACCGGTAGGCGTTCAACCGGTTGATATAATTGGGAACGAGGCTCATGGTTTATTAGGCCAAGGTAGGTTTAATGGCGACAGTGCCAATAATAACTTACCTCTAGTTCCTCGCCATTCGCCCACGGTTTTTAATATTGGTTTAAATACAGATGCTTTATTCTGGGATAGTAGAATCGAAACTAGAAGAAACAACACCATAATCACGCCTAATTCTACCGTAAATGATCAAGGTAGACGTTTAGCAGACAGAAGTTTACCCGCTGGAACGACCTTGGCCGCAGCACAAGCGAGACTGCCGGTTACGTCTGTTGAAGAAATGCGAGGAGACTTTTCTCCTGGAGCAGATGATCAATCCTTACGTGAACAATTATTAGCACGTTTTTCTGGCACGAATAGTGAGTTCCTTAATAATTGGCCCATCGCTTTTGAACAGGCTTTTGGTGATCAAGACATTACTTTTGATCGCATTGCTCACTCACTTGGTGAATATGAACGCTCCATGGTGTTCACTAATAGTCCTTGGCAAAATTACTTACAAGGAGACGCAAGCGCACTAACGCAAGACCAAAAAGTAGGTGCAGTTCTGTTTTTTGCAAATAGAGGCGATGGTGGTGCTGGCTGCGCAAATTGTCACCGAGGTGACACATTAGCAGGCAACAGAGAACAACTTGTTGCCTACCCACAAGTCGGCCCAGGTAAAGGTAATGAAAGTCAGACTAATACAAGTCAAGATCATGGCCGTGAAAATATCTCAAACAACCCAGAAGACAAATTCCATTTCAGGGCTCCTAGTTTATTAAACATTGCCGTGACAGCGCCGTATGGTCATACAGGAGCCTATCAAACCCTAACCGAAGTGGTGAATCACTATAACAGCCCTAGGCAAGCTATTGAGCAATTATTTGCTGCCGAAGATGGACAAGCATTTAGCCGCCCTGATGCACCTTTTTGTCAACTTCCTCAAGTACAAGGTTTGATGTTGAAAAATAATCTAAGTTGCGCAGAGCAGTTTCCTGATGCGTATAGTAATTCAATCGAAGTTGTATCTCACTTAGAAGCAGCGAATGACGGAGAAGTAGAAGCGCGATTTGCACTTCGCAGAAGCGCCCGTCTTTCACAAAACGAAGTTTCTCAAGTTGTCGCATTCATGCAAGCCTTAACAGACCCCTGTGTTGAAAGCCGAGAATGTTTATCTCCTTGGATAATAGACCAAGCTGATGAAGCGAGTTTCCCTGATGATCAGATGCTTAACTCTCATAACCAAGCAGGTGAAAGCCTCTAATTTCGAATAAGCTAACGAGTAACCTTATTAAGTAATGAGGTTACTCAATTTGTATTGAACACCTATATTTAATTCCTACAAGTCCACTCCTAGCACTAACAAAAACTTTACATTTACACTTAGTTTTGAAGTATAAATACATGGTCAATTTCATAAAAAATAACAACTAAAGGGGATTAACTTGTTATATCCAATGTCTGCAATGGTGCTTGTTACTTTTATCGTCGGTTTCATTGCCGTAAAAACCCGATTTGCTAGTGTTAAAAAAGGGACGGTCAAAGCTCGGTACTATAAATTAATGGAAGGCCAAGAAGTACCAGAGGTGGTTACTAAAACCACGCGCTGTTTTAATAACCAATTTGAAATTCCTGTTTTATTTTATGTGGTGTGTACTTTGTATATTAGTTTAAATATTACTAGTGATTTTGCCCAAGTTATGGCTTGGCTATTTGTAATATTTAGAGGTATTCACGCATACGTACACCTAACCTATAACCACATACTGCATAGAATGTCGGTGTATTGGTTAGCCTTTATATGTGTATTGGTGTTATGGGCTAACTTGGTAATCCATCAATTATAAACCTAACTTTTACGGAATAAACCTGGCGCGATACCTACAGACTTTTTAAAGCGTTTCGAAAAATTGAATACGTCACTATAACCAATCTGCTCACCTATTTGTTCTAATGTCCAATCGGTATGGGTTAACAAATATTTTGCCCGCTCTATTCTAAGGTGGATCAGATGTTGTACAGGGCTTCTGTTGAATTCTCGTTGAAACAATCGATGTAAATGGGGACTGGAATAATTCGCAATTGCGGCCATAGCATCGACAGTCCAATTAAAGTGTAAACGTTTTTCTAGCTCCTGTTGCAGTTGCCAAATCCTTTGAGATTCATGGGAGCGAGCCTTTGAAGAGTTTAAACTATCGAGAATATAATTTTCCAACTGAATAAAAACTGGCTTATGCAGCGCTGACTGAGGTTCGTAATATATTAAACTAAGTGAATGATAGATTTGCTGTGTGACTTCACAAAACTCAACGTCTGGTCGATCTTTAAGTAAAACATCCCAATGCTGGCCTTGATCTAAGTGAAACCAAACAATATCTAAATTTTCAGCCTTCAAATCCATAATAAATGGCTTGCCTGCCGGTAAGGTTACCAAATGGCAAGGGCTCACGGTTTGCTGACCAGACTCTGTTTGTAAATCTAATTCGCCCCCTACTACATAAACTAATGCATGCCATTCTGGGTTTGCCCTAGCCACTTTATAACTGCCAACTAAATTTGATACACCTGACAAAGCACAATATAACCGTTTTAACTCAGGCGTGTTGTCACACTCGACAAATCTCTCGTCACATTTAGGGCCGATAACTAGGGCTTCTAGCCATTCATTATTGTTAGACATTTTTTAACATTCTCACAAACAACCTTTCAACCATGATAGTAATGGATAAAAATAATGATAGCTTATCCCATAATAAAAATTCAACTAACTAGGTAAACTTGCCGCCACTATTTATTCAGAGGAGAACATTATGACAACTATTGAAATTTTAGGCTTTACATCGGCATTTTTAACTACATGTTCTTTTATACCTCAAGCAATACAAGTGATTAAAACCAAAGATACTGAGTCATTATCTTTAGCAATGTATAGTATTTTTACGATAGGCGTAGCGGGTTGGTTGTTATATGGAATTGTCAAACAAGATAGTGCAATGATAGTTGCAAACATGATAACCCTACTTTTATCCTCCTGTATTCTAGGCATAAAAGTCTATAACGATATACGGATAAAACGTGCAAAAATAAATGAACAAGACGTTTTGCCAAGCTAAGTGTTTTTTAAAGCAGGCTTTTTATCACCCCCATTAAATAACTGGACACTCAGAACGACCCTGCGTTTTTTGAACTAGGCGTCAGTGTGCAGTTATTTACTGCCTACTTTTTCATTTATCCGCCAAATCCAGAGCAGTAAAATACAAGCTATAGCTATCAGCATAAACTGCAATAGTATTCTCGAATGTAACAACCCTATAGAAATGGCAAAGGTTATAAGAATCGCAGAAGTCGCGCGCTTTTTGGTCAGTCTAGACATTGTCTTAGACTGCTCCCACCTTTGTATATCTTTTCCAAACCAAGGGTTATTAAGCAACTTTTGATGAAAACGTTTAGAGCTTTTGGCAAAACAGGCTGAAGCTAAAATTAAAAAGGGCGTCGTTGGTAACAAAGGTAGCATCACACCTATAACGCCCAATAACACACAACACCCACCACAAAATAGATAAACAGGCTTTTTCAATTTCTATCCTAAGACTAAAAAGTGGGTTGTTGTTGAAATAACCATTTTACTGAGTCGACAAACTCGGAACCCCACAACGCCTCATTATGCTCGCCCCCGATGACACGTTTAAACAAAGTATTACTTCTAGGGTGACCTTGTTGTTTGAGTTGTCGTTGCATGGTGGTGGTGTCGGCGATCATGCCATCGCCTTCTTGGTCGCCAAACATAACGTAAATTCGTGCGTCTAATTTCGCTTTTTTAAGTTTTGTATAGGCGTAAACATCTTGTGAGTACCAATATGAAGGTGAAAATATCCCGGCTTTGCTGAATACGTCTGGATATTCGTGTAATGCGTAATGAGAGATCAATCCCCCCATTGAGCTGCCTATTATGGCAGTATTTAACCTGTCTGGTTTAGTGCGAAAGTTTGTATCTATGTAGGGTTTGACTACGTCTACAATAAAATTCATATACTGCTTACCTTGCGCTTCTCCAAATCGTTTGTTTGGCCAAGGTGACAATTCATTCATTCGTGTTTCCCCACCGTTATCAATAGCCACAACAATAAACTCAAGACCTTCGTTTTTAGCTAGCGCATTCAACGATTCGTCAATCCCCCACTCTCCCGCGTAAGCCGTTAAGTTATCGAACAAATTTTGCCCATCGTGCATGTATAAGACTGGATAAGATTTAGCGGAAGCATCATAACTTGGTGGCAAATACAAACGTACACTACGTTGTCTATCAAGGTCAGGCATTAAGAATTGATAGGGTAAAAGTTGCACATTACTAGTGGCTGAGGCTTGTTTTTGAGGTTCGCTACAAGCACTCATAAAAACGAGCATGATCATAAACCAACAGGCAGAAAAAATAGAAAATCTCATAACAAAAGACAACAAATTATTTCAAGATAAATTAAGCAGCCATCAAACCTAAGATCGCTTACTTAATCAAGAAAAATTTACGGTCATTAAAATAGTTAACTTAGGCGACTCTTCTTATCCCGAGTTCTGGTTAATTAATTTACTCTTTAACAGGCTGAAGTTGGATCATAAGATCATCTAAAATTTTAGGCGCCGTAGAGGTCGCCCCACCAAAACTCCATATGTCGTTACTTGGACTCAAGTCTCGGTAATTTCCCTCACCACTTTTATCCCAAGTGGTAATGTAAATAGACACTTTACTCCAATCATTAATGCCAAGGTTATTGCCTAGATAGGTAAAGTGAATTCTATTGTTCTTTTTGTCTACTCTAATGTCAGGAGCAAGCCCCGGTTTATCGCCTTCTTGATTCACATCAGCATTCGTCGATAAATACAAATAGTTCCCCCAGCCAAAAGCCACATGCGCAAGATCCCATTTTTTATTGTCTGGGAATACGCCTCCGATGATAGGAAGTGCCTGCTTTGCGCCATTCGCTTTACCATGCAAGCCAAGTTTTTGTTTGGCATTTAACGAAAAGAAAATATTAAAAGAAACATGATCAAATCCATTGGCAGGAGACCAAAGCGTTGACACATCACACATATCCAATGCAATTTCTAACACGCTACCTGCAGCCTTAGCTTCTGCCTTCAACATATCCATTTGGCAGCCAAAACTCTGTTCTAAAGGTCTTGTATATCGGCCAGATAAACCATGGTCATCTCCTTTAGGATCAAGCCTTTCTCCTGAATCTTGTATATTTGAGAATTGGCTAATGTAGCTGAGCAAAGTAGATGCCTTATTATGTTTTTCTGAATAAAGCTCAATGGTACGTTTATGTTTTCCTAAGTCAGACACAGGTATCTCTACCTTCCAACCCCCGTTAGAGTCTGTATTAAAGGTTTTAGCTTGACCGACTTTTCCGTCAATGACTCGTAACAATTGAGCACTTTTAAATCGACTAGTACCTGTTATGAATGCTTCAGATTGATCAAGGTATTCTGGTTGAAGGTCGTTTACGCTAAAATCAGAACCTTCTTGGTTTGATTTTATGGGCTTTCCACTATCGCCGCCAAATATGGCAAAAGACTGCGCGGGCAACACAGTGGTGACCTGTCCATTTTCATCTACGTTTAACCCATTAGGTAAATTATGACTCAGCAATAACTGAGCTGAATGACTTCCATCATAATTGACATATTCGGTAGTAAGTCCATTCAACAACACGGGTTGTTTCGCCGTATTAAATAACACATAGGCACTTTTCCCTTGATATTCCCGACGATAAACCAACACCCCAGCCCCAGCTGAGTTATCTTGAATTATTTGTAAGCTCCCTCGACTAAACACTTTATGGGCTTTTCGGATGTTGGCCATTTTTTGAATAAACTTGTACATCTCAGATTGCTGATTAAATTGATCAACGTCAGTCAAATATCCCCCTGCAAACATTGCTTGACGGCTGTGTCTAAAAGATTGCTCATCACCTTGATAAATCGTTGGGATCCCCGGCACTGTCATCATCAAGGCATAGGCTTGTTTAAAACCATCTATGTTGCCTGAGGCTAAGAACCGTTCGACATCATGATTATCAATAAAATTGCTAACTAAATAAGGATTAGAAAAATGCTGCATTTGTGCATTAAGTCGATATGACAAATATGCAGTAGGCGCTCCACCCGCAAACACGCGACTTATTTCTTTGTATAAAGGAAACCCAATTGCTGAGGACAGACGTTTTTGATGTGCATTTGATACATATTCTTTTAGCTTCATTTCACCGTTGTCTTTAAGGGGATTTGAGGTGTTAAAGATTTCTCCAAAACTTAAAAAGTCTTTTCTTCCAGTGCTCTTGGCTATTTGGTTGAGCCCATTTGGGCCATGTAAAAAGTCTTCATAGAACTTTTTTTCAACATATTTAGCGGTATCGATTCTCACGGCGTCAACACCAGCCTGTTTAATCCAAAATCCAAACGATTCTTTTAAGGCGTCGCGTACCACTGGATTTTGTGTATTGAGGTCATCCAAACCTGCGGTTTGAAACGTCGTTTCTTGGCGTGGGTCTGAAAAATCAGCAATGTCAGGCGTCCAATTAAAAATATTCGCCGATAGGTGCGCGGGATTAGTCGGATCATTTTGCGAAAAAGGAAACTGTGTAGGGGCGGTCGTAGGAAGACTATTTTTATTACGTTGAACATGGCGCTGCACATTCGAAGCGTCGTAATCGTCAGGATACGAAAAATAATTTCCCGTATGATTCACTACTACGTCTTGAATTAAGTACATGTCGCGTTTATGCAACTCACTCGACAGAGTCTGATAGTCGTTTAATTCACCATAATGTTCATCGACCTGTTTAAAATTTCGAGCCCAATATCCGTGATACCCAGTATAGTTAACGAGAGGATCCCACCATTGATGCGCCACATGGGGAGTTGTCCAAACGGCTGTAGCGCCCAAATTCTGAATATAGTCTAATTGCTGTACTACGCCCTTTAAGTCACCTCCGCTATAATGACTTTCTTTGGCTGGGTCGTATACGTTAGCACCTTGGTCGTTGTTTGTAGGATCTCCATCTGCAAACCGGTCAATCATCAGAAAGTATACAATTTGATCTCGCCAATCTGGCGAAGGAACATGCAAAAGTAGCGCTTCTTTATTTTTATTGACGCCGGCGTTAGCTATAGCCCCAAATAAAGAACCCGCACACCAGAAAACCAGACATGCCAAAACAGTCAAAAATCGCATCATTAAACCTTCACTAAAGAGTCTATCTTGACCAGATAAACTACCAGTTGAAGATAAATTCACAACTGTCTACATACGTATTCAGCGCAAGGGGCAACAACGATAATTTTACACTTTTAGGGATATAGGGGGATCTTTAGAATAGTATTTTCGATATTTTTATACTCTGTAGACTCAACGAAACCTAAGCTAAAAGATTGAGGCGTCTTAAGATATTTATTCTTGTCACTTCGGCCAAAACCAAACACTGTCATATCAGGTCTGCTTACATAGTTGTCTGGATAATTATCATCCTGATGGTGCAATAAATATAACATTCTTGGTGAGTTTTCATCTCCAAACGCTATCCACTCAGGAGCAGGTAAATCATCTAAGAACGGGGTATTAATACTATGCTTTTTTTCATCTGCAGAAGATATCCAAAAATCAGTAGCATCCATGGTTCCCCCCGGTACACCTTCATATTGAATCCAATATTGATGACCTGAGCTAACTTGACGCATAGTAAAATCACAACGCTCTGGATAAAAATCCCATTGCCCATGCCACTTTCCATTAGCTGAGGTAAACACGATTCGAATATGTTGTGGCGACTCTATTTCGACGACTGAAGTTGAAAGATCAGTCCCACTATTCATGGCATGAAAATAGTCACCGTCTTGCTTATGAATGGCATTCGGGAAACCTCGGTATTCACCTTTCCAACCTGAGCCTGGCTTATTATGAAACCCCAGCCAGTCCACACCTTGAACATCTAATAAACTAGATAAACCACCGCCCGTTTTTTCTAAAAAGTAAGTGGCATTGTTAGTTGTCACTATGTAAGCAGGTAAACCACCAGCTGAGCTATCAAATCCGTTAAGTAGGGTCACTTGTTCTTTTGCCGATTCAGGCTCAAAACGACAACTTAACAACAAACTACTCAATAAGCTGATCATCATTAAACGTTTAATTATGTATAACACGTACTTCTTGTCCTTACGCTTTCTGTCTGAATTAACTTAATTGATTGACAATTCTTTGGGTTTGGCGCTTTTTTTCAATAAAGCTCCCACAACTAATATCGTTAATGCACAACAAACAAATAATAATCGTCCCCACATAGGGTTAGGAATAAGTGCCATGAAAGTAACACCTACGCCCATGTAAATTACCATATTGCCTAACTTTGCACGTTGTTGTCTGTCATATTCGTCTTGCTCATTATCTGCAATGACAGGTGTTTCAATGTCGACAAAGAAGTCTTGTGTTTGTTGTTTGTATTGGTCTTTATTTTCATTGTAAAAAAGGCTAGTTGCACAGAAGAAGCCAGCAGTAATGATCAGGTGTGCCGCAATAGTGGTCATTAGGTTTACGTCGACAGACTCTCGACGTGTTAATTCAGGTAACCCCAACCATTCAGCAAATAATGCAGGAGTCAGAACATTCATCATTAACCACGATACAAACAAACCAAGAGCCACAGTAACCCAAGGTGCCCATTTAGGTGTTTTCTTGATAAACAACCCTAAAATAAGGGGGATAAGTAATGGCACTTGGATCATAGTGGACACCGACATCATAAGGTCAAATAAACTCAGTTCTTTGAGTGACTTAAAATACAAGGCCATTACAATCACCAAAATACCACTAACAAAGCTAATAAACTGACTGATGTACAACAATCGCTTATCACTAATTTGTGCGCCTTTTTTAACCAATAATGGTTGAATGACGCTACGTACAATAATGCCTGAGTTTTTATTTAAGGCAGAGTCCATTGAAGACATTGATGCTGCAAACAAACCTGCTAGGAGTAAACCAACAGTACCCAAAGGCATTGCATTACGAGTAAAGACTAGATAAACGGCATCACCAGCTTTATTGCCCAACTCTGAATAGGCTGAAGCGGCGTCAGGATACAAAATGGCCGACGCCCAAGGTGGAATAAACCATACAATACTGCCCACCCCCATTAACACCATGGCCAACAACGCCGCTTTTCTAGCATTGTCTGAATCTTTAGCATTGAGGAATCGAAACGAATCATTAAGGTTCATGATAGTGATCATTTGTTTTGCTAAAAAGAATACAAAGGTGCCCACCAATAACAAACCATAATTCATGTTGGGACCTAAAAAGAAGTCAGAAGGAAACTCAGTCACTAACTCAACAGGACCTCCAACTTTTACTAGGGCCACCACTGCACAGGCAACCGACACAACAGCGACAACTAAAGTTTGAACAAAATCAGAGGCCACAACTCCCCATGCGCCGGAAAGCACAGAAACGAACAACACAGCTAAGCCAGTAATAATGATGGTCAAACTAATATCAGCATCAAACACTGCACTAGAAAACACGCCTAAGGCGTTCAACCATATACCGGCATTGATTAAACTAAAGACAATAAGAGCCCATGAAAAAAACAGTTCGTTTTGTCTACCAAACCTTCTTTTAATGCCTTCTGTTGGGGTGTCGACTCGCATTTGACGGAATCGGGCGGAGAAATACGCCCAACCACAAAAATAAGCAAAAGTATTGGCAAAAAAGACTAAACAGACTGCAAAACCATCGGTAAACGCTTTCCCAGCAGCGCCGGTGAAGGTCCA
Source organism: Paraglaciecola sp. (assembly GCF_051252315.1). Taxonomy (GTDB): domain Bacteria; phylum Pseudomonadota; class Gammaproteobacteria; order Enterobacterales; family Alteromonadaceae; genus Paraglaciecola. The sequence goes on from NZ_JBPOFP010000009.1 coordinate 67,004, forward strand.
GGCAGAAAACTGTGCCATGAAAGCGGTGGAGCCAACCATCCACCACAACATTCTTCCGCCACCGCGAAAGTAATCACTGGTTGAGTGACTGGCCATTTTCTTAAAGGTAAAACTGATACCAACTATTAATACAAAATAGCCAGCAATCACCAAATAGTCATAAAACATGGGTAACCCTTACAGATGGCTTACATCGACCCAATTGTCATTTTTACGGATTAAGTCAATCAACTTTTGATATTGACTTCCTTCTTTAAAGGTTTGATACGGTGCGACCTCTTCCCCTTTAATGTCTTTCACCAATTCACGAATTAAATAGCGCCAGTTTCGTTCTGTGTCGCCATCAACGTCTGGCACATCAGCGGCTATGTCTGCTGGTAAAGGCACTTCTTGCCACTCTTTATTGGCTCCATAAACATACAAAGGTCCTGCTGCATAATGACCTTTAATGTAGATAGCACCTTTGCTGCCGTAAAAAACAATATGGTCTTCGTTAAATCGAGGGTGTAAACCACCATGTTTAAACATAACCGACACAGGCTTTTTCGCAAATGGACTTTGCAATTGTGCCAACACGTTATATGACCATTCAACATTAGATTCGCCCCATTCGAGCGAAGGGTCGTTTAAATCTTTTGGAATAAAGTCTCGTCGCGTTTTAAAGTTGTGCACGCCATCAACAATAGGCGCTTTACCTAAATCATCCCGTACTTCACCCATAATCGATAAGATTTTTTCACCCACGACCGAAGTAACGATAGACAACACATGAGTAAAGTTATTGTTAAGCCTACCACCGCCGTCTTCTTTGCGGTGAGACCAACCAAAAGGAATATCTCGTTCTAGGTTAAAATGAGAATTACTTTCTACCTCTAATGGCTCTCCAATCACACCTTCTTCTACCAATCGCTTCGCATGTAACACTTCAGGCATGTACCTAAAACTTGCTGCAAAAGCCGTTTTAACTTTTTTCATCTTGGCAAGTTGGTACAATTCTTCCGCGGTTTCACCACTTTGTGTTAATGGTTTATCACAAAACACATGGCAACCAAATTCAATCGCCTGTTTAATCGGCTTAACATGAGCACCGCCAGGCGTGCCGATAGACACCACATCGGGTTGGCAATCGACTAAAGCTTGCGCCCAATCGGTTCCGGCATATGGGATATTCATATCTTTTGCGACTTGGTGCACCACTGCTTCAGTTCTGCCCACTATGCCGACAATCTCTGCGCCGGCATACCTAAATGCATCAGCATGACCTTGACCTGCGAAACCAGTTCCACATATTAAGACTTTAATTTTGTCACTCATATTTTTATCCTTTATTTCTTAAAGAATTAACCATTAATCTGTATAAATTTACCAGTTCCATAAGGTACCGTCTTCTAATCGGCTGACAGGCAAATAGGAACGTTTATATGGATATTCGGTTGCAGCATCTTCATCGAACTCGATACCCAAACCCGGAGCATCACTCATGTATGCCATGCCATTTTCGACCCGATAATCATGCTTAAATAGTTTTTGCAGTTGCTCATTACCAAAACCCACGAATTCTTGAATACCAAAGTTAGGCGCCCATATATTTAAATGCATATGAGCCGCAAAACAGACGGGAGACAAATCAGGTGCACCATGAGGGGCCGTTTTAACATTATAAATACTAGCGTAATCGGCTATTCGCCTTAATGCTGTAATACCTCCCGCGTGCGTAGCGGCAGTTCGAATATAGTCTATCAGTTGATTTTGGATAAGATCTTTACAATCCCAAATGGTGTTATAAGTTTCACCAATAGCTAAAGGCGTGCTGGTTTTTTGCCTGATCAATTTATAGTTGTCTTGATTTTCAGCCATGGATGCGTCTTCTAAAAACAGCAGATTATACTTCTCAAGCATTTGCCCTAATTTGGCAGACTCAATAGGTGTTAAGCGACTGTGCACGTCATGTACAAAATCCACTGTATAACCAAATCTCTCTCGTGCTTGTTCAAAAAGGTCGACAATCATGTTGAAGTATTTTTGGGTTGACCATTCTTCTTCAGGGGGCAAAGGTCTATTTCCCTGTAATTCAAAGTAATCTTTTTTGTCACCTAAGACACCGTAAGTCACTTTTAAGCCCGGTACAGCCGATTGCAATCGAATCACTTTAAAGCCTTGCTCAATAAGACCTTCAGCTTTATCTAAGGTATCTGCAATGTTTTCTCCATTAGCATGGGCATATAAAGTCACACCTTTACGGCTTTTTCCGCCTAATAACTGATACACTGGTAAATTAGCAGCTTTGCCTTTTATATCCCAAAGCGCCATGTCTATCGCAGCGATTGCAGCCATCGTAATCGGCCCTTTACGCCAATATGCGCCCTTGTACAGATATTGCCAAATATCTTCAATATCATGGGCATTTCGCCCAATCAGGCAAGGCACGACATGTTCTTCTAAGTAGGCAACAACAGACATTTCTCGCCCATTAACTGTGGCATCACCTAGCCCGTAGACACCTGTATCCGTTAATACTTTTACGGTAACAAAGTTTCTACCGGGACAACTTACAAACACTTTTATTTCTGCAATTTTCACCTTATGCCTCACTCTTTGACTTTTACTTTATAGTCAACACTACACAACAACTAAATCGATTTACTAAACCGGTTTAGTTGAACAATTTAACATAGTAAGGCAAGATGTCAATATTGTGTTAATTTGCCACTTCAATTCCAACTAAGAGTTCATGCCAAAAATAAAACTGATAGATGTCGCCCAACACGCTGGAGTATCCAAAAGTACAGTGTCTCAATATATCAATGGGCGTTTTGAGTACATGTCCAGCGATACCAAAGAGCGAATAGAAGCCGCCATCAAAGCACTTAATTATGTGCCTAATCCTATTGCCAGAAGTTTAAAAACAGATAAAACCAAAACTATTGGTGTGATTGTGCGAGACATCACTGGTTATTACACCAGTCGCGCCATTAGAGGCATAGACGATTACTGTAAAGCTAACCAATATAACGTACAGATTTACAATACAGATTTTGACCCAGAGGTTGAAGCTAGGTCTCTTCAGGCATTACATCAATTGCGTATTGACGGACTTATTATTGCGTCTTCAGGAAAAAACCAAGGACTTATATCTGATTATATTAGAAGTGGCTTTCCTGTGGTTCAGTTTCAACTAGAGCACGACGATACAGATAAAAACATTATTTTATCCGATTACAAACAAGCCGCCTTTGAGGCCACCGAATACTTAATTCAACAAGGTCACACAAAGATATGTTTTGTCACTCAAGAATTTGAACAAGTAAAATCTCGAAGTGAACGTTATCAAGGTTATGCAGACGCCTTAACTAAACATAAGATCCCAATCGTTAAAGAATTAATTCAATATTGGAAAAGAGAGTCTGGCCTGCAAAACTCCATTAAAAACATTATGCAATCCAGCGCACCGACTGTATTTTTTACTCAGCATCTGGCCATCACCACAGACGTATTAACCGAATTTAACCAAACCAATGTGAGTATTCCCGAAGACATTTCATTGTTAGGTTTTGATGAAGTGCCTATGGCAGAGTTTTTTAAAGTCCCCATCACAGTAGTACAACAACAACCTTATGAAATTGGAGCCCAAGCGGCAAAAATGTTGTTGGAAAATATCCAAGACAAGCAAATTTCGACTAAAACAATCATGATCCCCTGCTCGTTAGTTAAAAGAAAATCCGTTAAAAAACTATAATACAAGGTTTAGTTTTAACACTTTTTGCGCTTCCCCCAATAAAGTCAGCTTCAAGGAGCTGACTCAATCTCGCATACCGCCCTTTTATAACATTGCGACTTAACGCTTGATAATCATGTAACGATTAAATATACAATTTCCACTCTAATAAGACTGTATATTTTTAACAATTAACATTATCATAGCTTTGTAATAATAATGTTAACTACAAAGCGGTAACTTCAAAATGTCATCACCCACTAGAAACGCGTTTTTATATTCACTCATAGTTGCCTTTGGCGGCTTTGTATTTGGACTCGATATAGTTCTCATTTCAGGCACAATCAAAGCGATCACCTCTGAATTCAGTTTAACTGCTTTAGAAGTCGGCTCCATTGTTTCCGGCCCTGGCTGGGGAGCTTTAGTCGGGCTGATTTGTACGAGTTATTTTGCCGACAAATTTGGTCGAAAAAATACCACTTTAGTTATAGCGGCTTTGTATACGTTATCAGCTATTGGATCAGCCTATGCTCCTAGTGCAGCGTTTCTTTTTTGGGCTAGATTCTTGGGTGGGCTAGCCTTTGCTTCTTTATCATTAGCTTCTATGTATATAGGTGAAATTGCGCCGCCTAAGTCTCGCGGAAAATTAGTAGGTTTGAATCAACTTAATATTGTAATAGGCATCTTTGTCGCTCAAATATTAAATTACTACATCATTAATGGCACAGAACAAGGAGCGGCTTGGACCTTAAACCTTGGCTTAAATGCCGAAAACGCCTGGCGCTGGATGTTAGGTGCTGAAATTATTCCAGCATTAATTTGGTTCAGTGCTTTATTTATTGTTCCTGAGAGCCCTCGTTGGTTAGCCCTTAACGGCCAAGAAGACAAAGCTAAAGCATCATTAAGTAAAATTACTGAAGCTGAAAATTTAGATAGAGAAATAAACGAGATAATTCATAGTTTAGATGACACTAACCACCACTCTTTATCACTTCCACAACAATTTAAATTATTATTTTCTTCTAAAATGCGTATAGCCCTCATCATAGGTGTGGTCATTACCATCATTCAACCCATGACAGGTATGAACGCGGTATTGGCCTATATGCCAACAATCTTTGCTCAATTAGGTGGGAGTGAAAGCTCAGCCTTTGGCCAAACAGTGATGGTAGGGGGTATAGGTTTATTCTTTACCGTATTAGCCTTGGTGTTTATTGATAGATTAGGCAGACGACCAATACTGCTGGGTGGACTAAGCTGGGCGATTGTAAGTTTGGCCATTGTGGCATTAGGCTTCTTTAACGCCACTTACGTCATCACACCAGAATCCTTATTATCACTTAAAGACGCCATCGACATTAATCTACTTCAACCTCTAGTTAATGTTGAATTTAGCTCAGACGTAGACTTTAAACAGGCACTAGAAACACATATTGGTCGAGATGCTTTGGTCAAGCTAGAAGGTGATTTAATGACTGCTGCCACTTCCATTAATGGAATGATGGTGCTGTTGGGTATTGTAAGTTTTCAGTGTGCTTACAACTTTTCATTAGGCCCAGTGGTATGGATTTTGTTATCAGAAGTGTTCACTACAAAAGTACGTGCTGTAGCCATACCATTTTGTGGCTTCGTGGCCAGTGTATTTGGCGGAATTTTAGTACCCCTATTCTTTCCTTGGCAGTTAGAAAACACTGGCGCGGTATCGACTTTTAGCGTGTATTTAATTTGTTGTGTAGTTGGCTTATTATTCGCCTATAAAGTGATCCCAGAAACCAAAAACAAATCCATCGAAGAGATAGAATTAGAATTAACCGGTAAGTAGTTAACCTGAGTACTGGATAAGAGGTATCGACCAAGTTAAATTTAACACTATAATTCAATAACTTAGTGGAGCTCGGCCAAATCACCTCAGCTGAATTCTTACTCGGTGACGAAATTTTTCGTGTATAGCAAGGCGGATTGTCGTACGTAATAACGTGTTATTGCTAGACAATCCAACGCCGATAAACACTAAAAGAGCGTTATCGAGAGGTTCGCCTTATCCAGTATTCAGGTTAGTTATAATCCACTAAGACTGATAGCCCGATTAAGCGGGTTATTAGTCTAAATCTCAATCTCAATCTCAATCTCAATCTCATTTCCAATGTAATTCCCCTTTTCTAAAAAGACAAAATATATTTGCTATAAATTACCTGTGAAAACGTGGCATAATTGCCGGCATTTTTCACAGTAAGGATATAGAAATGAAGTTATTGGTTACTGGTGGCGCAGGCTTTATTGGCAGTGCCGTGGTGAGACATATTCTAAAATCATCCGAAGATACAGTTATCAACCTAGACAAATTAACTTACGCAGGCAATGAAGAATCTATCCCTACTGATATACGTTCAAGTCGTTATATTTTTGAACAAGTAGATATTTGTGACGCCACTGAGTTAAAACGAGTATTCATTGAACATCAACCTGACGCTGTTATGCACTTAGCAGCTGAGTCTCATGTAGATCGTTCAATTGATGGGCCAGGCGAGTTTATTCAAACAAATGTTGTGGGTACCTACACATTATTAGAAGCTGCAAGAGAATATTGGTCGGGGTTAACCGAAGAGCAAAAAGGAAAGTTCATTTTCCACCATATTTCCACTGATGAAGTATATGGAGATTTACCTCACCCAAATGAAGTAGCAGCAGGTACAGAACTACCACTTTTTACCGAACAAACTTCTTATGCGCCAAGCTCGCCCTATTCAGCTAGCAAAGCCAGTTCGGATCACTTAGTAAGAGCATGGCAACGCACATATGGTATGCCAACTGTCATCACTAATTGTTCGAATAATTATGGTCCTTATCATTTTCCTGAAAAACTAGTGCCACATATTATTTTGAACGCATTAGCAGGTAAACCTTTACCGGTATATGGTGATGGTAGTCAGATTCGAGATTGGTTATTTGTAGAAGATCATGCTCGAGCGTTAGTAACGGTAGCGAAATCAGGCAAAGTAGGCGAAACCTATAATATTGGTGGGCACAATGAAAAGCGCAACTTAGAGGTGGTAGAAACCATTTGTGATTTACTGGATGAACTCGCTCCCAATAAACCAGAAGGTGTTAATAATTACCGTGATTTAATTACCTTTGTTACTGACCGCCCAGGTCATGATGCGCGATACGCTATAGATGCAGAAAAAATACAAAAAGATTTAAACTGGACGCCAGAAGAGTCTTTTGAATCAGGTATACGTAAAACCGTCGAGTGGTATTTAAGTAACAAAAATTGGTGGCAAAGAGTGATGTCTGGTGCGTATAAATTAGATCGTTTAGGCGCCTAATTTAATAATTAGTGAAGGATTAAAATGGCAAAGTACAAAGGTATTATATTAGCAGGTGGCTCAGGTTCTCGTTTACACCCAATTACTCAGGGAACGTCTAAGCAACTATTACCCATTTATGACAAACCTATGATTTATTACCCGTTATCAGTATTAATGTTGGCTGGTATCAGAGAAGTTTTGATCATTACCACCCCAGAAGATCAAGCTAACTTTGTTAAATTGTTTGGTGACGGTAGTTCTTTTGGTATCAACATTAGTT
>NZ_JBPOFP010000010.1:0-71751 GCF_051252315.1 Paraglaciecola sp.
GACAAGAAACCTTACCTGATGTAATTGGTGAGAAAGCTATTATGGGATTGTCGTTACAAGTCGATAAACCCAATACCGTGCATCAAGCGATTTTAGATTGGCATCATAATGCCAAGGAAAAGGGCAATGAGATTCAAATTAGCATGGATGAAATTGGCATTTGGTACGAAGGCTTAAAACCTGATGCGGATGACCCAGAACATAATGTTCTGCGTCAACAGGTCTTATGGGGCAGCTTAATGGCAGGCGCTTCTGGTACAGAATGGTATTTTGGTTATCGTTTTGACCACAATGATTTAAGTTCTGAAGATTGGCGTGCTAGGGACAACATGTGGAAACAAACAGCCATCGCTGAACAGTTTTTAACTGGATTCCCTCTCCATGAATTTTCTCCATCCGATTCTGTCACCCCAAGAGGAGATGATTTTGTGTTAGCTTCTTTAGGTCAAACTTATTTGGTATACTTGCCTAAAGCAAACGGTGACAATTTAATAAATTTGCCAGATGGACAATATAAAGTGACCTGGTTTAATCCAAGAACAGGTGGGGAGCTTGTTAATGGCACTGTTGAGGTTGTTTCAAATGAAAATAAAAACTTTGGTTTACCCTCAACTGATTTAGATAAAGATTGGTTAGCGGTTATCTCTGTATTGTAATTCAAGCGGACTTTGTTCATGATACAAAGCATAGAGATGGGTATCTCTATGCTTGATAAGCCTTAATATGCAAGGTTTAAGCGCTCCCTTCTTATTTTAGGTTTATTTATTACGCGGACACATCATGAAGCTTCGTTTTCTAGGTTATCGACTGAAGATAATATGGTTATCATTGGTAGTTATTTTCAGTCTGTTTAGCCATCACACATATGCTAAAGACTCACTACCTTATCTAACCAGTTTTGAGTTGCCATACTCTACCTATTTACGAGACATGCAATCGTCACCCGATTCTGTGCTAAATCAGTTAATAGATAACCCACCAAATGCAACGTCTAGCAATATTGTAAAAGCTCAATATTTTGCCACCTTAGGGCAGGCTTATTACAGTTTAACTTATCCACAAAAATCCCTTGAGCAAGCAAGTAAGGCACTGTCATTTGTATCGGTAGAAACGGAACCTTGGTTGGCCCATAATTTACGGATATTTGAAGCATTGTCTTTAGAAATGGCTGGGCAACATGATAGGGGGCTAGAAGGAACAAACGCTGCGATTAAGTGGGCTGAAAAACATGATAATCGGCAAACCTTATTATTGGGGTTGTACACAAGAGGCACTTTACACAATAGTTTAACCAACTATTCATTAGCTTTGGCGGATTTTCAGAGAGCTTATTCATTAGCTACGGATGACCATGGCACTATTTCTCGGGCGGATATTGCTGGTATGCAAGCACAAGTCTATGAATACCGACAAGAAGCTGCTTTAGCTATTCCTTTATTTGAAGAGGCGGAAAAGGCTTATCGAGAAAATCAGGCCTGGGGTGAACTGAGTATCATTTTGTATGGGCTGGGCAGAGCCAATAGAGACATAGGTAAGCAAGAGTTAGGTCAAAGTCAGCTTGAAGAGTCATTATCATTAGCCAAACAAATAAATGATCAACAAGGGGTGGCTTACGCCCTAAAAGATTTAGCTAAAATTAGTATTGCTCTTGGTCATTTCGATAAAGCTAATCAACAATTGAATCAAGCTGCGGAGATTTTATCAACGGCAAATAACGCGCATTTGCAATTCGATGTGTTGGTAACCTTGTCCAAACTTAATTTGCGACAGGGCAAGCTCGAACATGCTAAAGAATACTTGCTTCAGGCTAGTGGCTATTTGGACCGTGAATCCATGCCTATTCATGCGATTCAATATGACGAATACAATGCCAAATTGTTATTTGAACAAGGCGCTTTAACACAGGCCTATGAGCTTATTCGTTCTTCATATTCGGCCTATAAAACTTATAGTAATACTGAGAGTTCAGAGCAGTTACATAGGTTACGAGTACAAAGTGAGTTGGAATCATCTAACCGCCAAAATTTAATTTTAAGTCACAAAAATGAATTACAAACATTAGAGTTAAAAAATCACAGGAGTGACAGTTTAAAAATGTTTGTGATTATTTGTTTGTCCTTTGGTGCCTGTGTGTTGCTAGGAGTAATTTTGTATCGAGGCACCTTGTATAACAGAACCTTAAAATCATTAGTTAATACTGATGAGCTAACAGGTTTAGCTAATAGGCGCTTCATTTTAGAAAAACTGAAGGTTCAATTGAAATTCAGCCAATCGAATAAAGCAGATCTTTGTGTTGCTATGATTGATTTGGACTGGTTTAAACAAATTAATGATCAATATGGTCACTTTACTGGAGATAAAGTGCTAAAAGAATTTGCAAGGATATGTGCCGCTACCATAGGAAAAACAGACATCATTGGACGTATTGGCGGAGAAGAGTTTTTACTTGTTATGCCAAATGTAAATTGCCAAAACGCTAAAATAGAGTTAGAGAACTTAAGGCTGAAAATCGCTAATTTGGCGGATAACATTAACTTACCGGAGACGAAAGTAACCATTTCAGTGGGCGTCAGTAGTAGTTTGGCAACTGATACTTTAGAAGACCTGATACAGCGAGCTGACAGCGCATTATATCAAGCAAAAGAAACTGGACGAAACCGGGTTGTGGTGTGTGACAACCAATAATATCTCTGAAGTTGACCATGACGAATTCAGTTTAGAAGGGTTTATTCTTACCAGCAACATAGTAGAGCACCAATACAAATCTTATCTAGAGTTTTGGTTACTGACAAAAAATGGTCCAGCTAAAGTTGTCACTAATATTCAACAGCAAGTATTTTTTATTGCTCAGTCTGATTTTGACTCCGCCGAAACTTTGCTGCAAAACGCAGGCATAAGGTATTCATACAAAAATATAGAATTAGCAACGTTTGAACATCAGGCGATAGGTGCTTTATATTTTGCCTCACACAACCCCCATTTTAAAGCTAGAACCCTGTTAAAGCAGCACCGTATTAAGTGTTATGAAGATGATATTAGGTTGCCAGAGCGATATTTGATGGAACGTTTTATTTATGGAAGTGCCAGCGCTTTTTGGAAGGGAAAAAACCTAAAGCCTGACAAAATTAACCAAAGTCAGTTTGTTGCAGTATCTAATGTGTCACTAAAACCTAGTCAATATATTCCAAGCTTTAAACTTCTATCCTTGGATATTGAGTGCAGTGAAAAAGGAGTGTTGTACTCTATTGGATTAGCTGGCGAACAGTATCAATCAGTGATTATGATTGGCCCAGCAAAAGCCAGTGAACCTTGGATCACTTGGGTAGCGGATGAAAAATCATTGTTAGAGAGCTTTGTAGATCAGGTGAATCAATTTGATCCTGATGTGATTATTGGTTGGAACGTGGTGAATTTTGATTTTCGCTTGTTAATCAAACGAGCTGCATTACATAAGGTTGCGCTAAAAATTGGGCGAAATAACCAATTACTCCAATGGCGAGATGCTAGGAATGAAACCAATCAAGGTTATGTTTCTATGCCGGGCAGGGTGGTAGTGGATGGCATTGATGCACTTAAAACTGCGACTTACCAATTTGATAGTTTTAGTTTAGAGAATGTTGCCCAAAGCTTGTTGAATAAAGGAAAAGACACAGAAAACGTAGACGACCGTATGGCACAAATTAATCATGATTTTGTGCATAATAAAGTTAAATTAGCCAAATATAATTTACAAGATTGCGAGTTAGTCCTGCAGATTTTTGCCCACACGAAAGTGCTAGATTTTTTGACCTTAAGGGGCCAGTTAACTGGCTTGGAATTAGATCGAATGGGCGGTTCAGTTGCCGCCTTTATCAATCTATATTTACCTAAGTTACATCGATCTGGGTACGTTGCTCCTAATCGTCCTAAGGATGGTGGTTTAGCCAGCCCTGGTGGTTACGTAATGGACTCTAAGCCTGGTTTATATACCCATGTCTTAGTATTAGATTTTAAGAGTCTTTATCCTTCTATTATTCGCACATTTAAAATCGACCCATTAGGTTTAGTTGAGGGATTAAAAGAACCTGAAAATAGTGTTCATGGTTTTTTAGGCGCCAAATTTGATAGGAACAAACATTTCTTACCCGATATTATTACATCTCTTTGGCAGCAAAGAGACCAAGCCAAATTAAACAAAGACTCGGCTCGTAGTCAGGCTATTAAAATTTTGATGAACTCTTTTTATGGTGTTTTAGGATCGGGGGGGTGCCCTTTTTACGATACCCGATTGGCTAGTTCTATTACTATGCGTGGCCATGAGATTATGCAAACAACAGCTAAGTGGATTGAACAAGAGGGGTATCAAGTTATATATGGCGATACCGATTCAACCTTTGTTTGGCTAGATGGCCAGTTTGGTAGTCGAGAGGTTCAAGAAATTGGCCAGCAATTAGCGGCTAAAATCAATCACAAATGGACTGAAAAAATTAAACTCGAACATGAGTTAGATAGTGAATTAGATATTGAGTTTGAAACTCATTTTAGCCAATTTTTGATGCCTACTATTCGAGGGTCGGAAAAAGGCAGTAAAAAGCGATATGCAGGGCTTAAAGTGGGTGAAAATGGTGAAGAGTTAATCTTTAAAGGTTTGGAGAATGTTCGTTCAGATTGGACAAAGCTAGCCAAACAATTTCAGTTAACCCTGTATGAAAGAGTCTTTGCGAAAAAGCCTGTGGATGAATACGTACGGCAAACTATTCAGGATATTCAACAGGGAAAAAGTGACCACTTATTGGTATATCGAAAACGTATTCGACGTCAGTTAAACCAGTATGTAAAAAATATACCACCGCATGTACGGGCTGCTCGTTTAGCTGATGAACGAAATGCTAATTTAGGTAAAGTGTTAAGGTATCAAAACAAATCTTGGGTGAGTTATGTGATGACGCTAAACGGCCCTGAACCTGTCGAATATTTAGAAAGTCGAATTGACTATGATCACTATATTGAGAAACAGATCCAACCCATCGCGGAAGGGATTTTGCCTTTTGTCGGCAAGTCTTTTGAAAGTATTAGTAGTCAGCAGTTAGGATTATTTTAAAGGGCGAGTTTTAGCATTACGAGGTTAAATTCAGCTAAAAATACAAAAAAGGCTGAATATATATTCAGCCTTTCAATTGATATTTGTTTAATTACTTCAGTAAATGAAGATTATTTTTGTTTAGTTAACCAAACAAGCAAGTCAACGTAATCATCAGGGGTCATATCTCGGGTAAATGTGGCTTTATATTTACCGTTTACAATAAACGTCGGTACACTTCTCAAGCTTTTACGGTATTTTTGAATCGTTTTATTGTTTTTTTGGACCATGCTATTCACACCAAAACTGTTCGCCATTTTGTCAAAATCAGCGGGTTCAATGCCATTTACGATAAATACATTTTTTAAATCTTTAAGGCTAGTGACAGAGGATTTTTGAACATGAATATATTTAAAAATAGCGAGGTTTAATGCGTCTTCTCTTTTAAGAGCTCGACCTACCATCATAGCTCGGGTGGCTTCATCCTGAGTTTTAGGACCTGCACTGCCCATGAAGTTCACATGTACTTTTTTGAAATCAGTACCATCAGCTAATTTATTTTTAAGATTTTTTACAATTGGCTCAAAGTTGTAACAATGCGGACACCAAAACGAAAAGAACTCAATGATTTCGGGTGTAGCCGATGCTTTTTCATTGACAACTTCGTAATGTTCACCTTCGTTCCAAAGTGCTTGCCCGCAAGCTTGTAGTGGAATAAAAATAGCTAATAAAGCAGTAAGTAGAATTTTTTTCATAATATTGAATTCTCATTAAATCAAAACTAACGCAAGATTATCATAGCTGATTTAAATTGCCGACTATAGATTGTAACTAGTTATATTGATTAAGGTTTGGTTCAGTTTGCAGATTATAAGTAGAAATAAAAAACGCCCCTGAAAAGGAGCGTTTTAGATAGTTAACGTAGGTCTATTAGAATACGTAGTTAGCACCAAAACGAATTAAGGTGACATCTGTGTCATTTTCGTCGTTAGTACGTTTAGTCACATCCACTTTAAAGGCAATATTAGTATCGTAATCATAACGAAGTGTGGCTGATATCACACTGCTTTCAGAAGTCTGAGAATCCAGCATACTTTGTACAATATTGTCATTTAGTGCACCTGTGATAATTGGACTAGCTGCTTGTGTTGGCAATGCGGTTAACGGCGCTCCTACTTGAGCTTGTACACCTTGATCAACTAACATGCCAATTGGGGTAGCAGCAAATGCAGCGATTTGTGGTGCCGCTAGTTGTGCGCCTAATAATTGATTGACTTGTCCTTCAAATTTCGCTTGAAATGGAGCATCTGATTTTTCATAAGTCACAGACGGCGTCCAAGCCCCCATTCTTAAACCAGCTGTTACATAGTAAGCGTCCGTTTTAGCGATAAAGGTATTTGCTACATCGATGATGGTCATTTCAGCACCGACAAACCAATCGAACTTATCAATTTGAACACTGACTCCGTAAAACTCACCTGTGTCCTCTTCCCATTGTAAGGAATCTGCTAAATCACCAAATCCTAGTGCAGTGACTAAGGATAAACCTCCAGCGGCCGCTACTAAATCACTACTGTCTGAGCTAGCTATATCTAAAGAGGTTTTTGCTGAAGCTGCTACAGCACGAATTTTTAACCAATCGTAAGTCGCTTCTGCTGAGAACAGCATAAGGTTGTCTGCATCTAGATCTGTGCCAAAAACAGGTGCTGTAAAGGCGCCGGCTGAGGCGGTGAAGTTATATTCCCAATCTCCTGCGTAATTAGCGTAGTCAAAACGTACACCTTCGATGTTATTAAATACCACGTCATAGACTGATTTTGGCGTGGTGATCCAATGATATGAATAACCTACGTCTGTTGAAGCTGAGTAGTTGAATAAGGGTAAACGTAATCGACCCGCTGAAATGCTTAGGTTATCAGTGGCTTCATAGGTTAAATAAGCCCATTCAAATTCTGGGTCGTAGTTATTATCACCTCTTGCGACTAATTGGCCGGTGGCAGTCATTTTATCGTTTATATCGCCACTGACTTGAATGGCAAACAAACTTTCTGGTGAAAAGCTGACTCGATCGTCATAGCCATACAATGACTTATCTGACTCGGCCATACCACCAATAAAGTTGGCAAAACCGTTAATTCTTACTTCTGCTTGTGCCGCAAAACATGTAGAGGCACACAAGGTTGCTACTGTGATTATTTTTTTCATTTTTGAAATCCTCAATTAGTTTAATGGAATGGCTTTAACTGCACCCGTTACGGCAGCACTATCAACATAACCAATCGCATTTTGGTTATCTGCAATTACAGATATGACAGCAGCGTCGTTATCTACTTCTTTAGGCGGAATGCCCTTTCCAGTAAAAACTAACTTAGACCAATAGGCTGATACTTGGCTGGAACTTCTACCTAATGTGTCGGAATCAAAGGAATTTCTAGTTGAACTACTTGGGACTTGGTTTATTGGAATGGCTTCTTTACCACCCGAAAACTTATTGGATTTACCTAAAAATATCCGTTGTACGGATTTTTTATCTAATGCAGCGTCGTTACTCGGATGAACTACAACTACAATTTCCGCTAATGACGAAAAAGCAATAGAACAGCCTATAGCTATGCCTATTACGGATTTATAAAGTGTTTTTGTGTGCATATTGCAACCCTTAAATTTACAGATGAAAAACAACATGGAATTCATCTTTATTACAATTTAAGTCCTTCTTCAGATAAATCTCAATAATAATAATGAGTTACAACTACCGTCTATTTGGACCTCTTCTCGCCGAGCTATTATGGCAAAAAAGTTCCCATTTATAATTATAGTAAGGTATGTTTTTTTATACCTTGTTATGGGTTTTGCATAACTTTTTTGAAAAATGGACTCACGAGTGTTAAAAAATGAGCATAGTTAACTTATTGTTAAACTTATTATTATTTTTACCTGTACCGAAGTTTGACGTTTTAGGAGACGAATTAGGGGTAGATCAGCCTAGCATTTTAGGGGTTGTATCTAATACCTAACAGTTTTATTCCTAAGTCAATTTCAAAGATAGCCGTTAATGAGAATTTTGCTAATTTTATTTGCGTGTTTGAGTAAATAATAATCAATAAAATTAGGTAGATAGAAAATTTTAGGTTGATATCTATATACTAATTGGTGATTCGTGAAGAGCGGAGTACTGCTCTTTCAAAGATAGTATTTGTTGTTCCCAGTATTTTCCATCAGCAAACCATGGGAAGGCTTGCGGGAAAGCAGGATCCTGCCAACGTTTAGCTAACCAAGCCATATAATGCACCATCCGCATAGCCCGTAACGGTTCTATGAGTGCTAATTGATTTGAATCGAAATGGTGGAACTCTTCGTAGGCTTCAAGTAGCGTATCTAACTGGATAAATTGTTGCTGTCTATCACCTGATAGCATCATCCATAAATCTTGTATCGCGGGACCAGAACGGCAATCATCTAAGTCTACAAAGGTGGGGCCATCTCGCCATAATATATTTCCTGGATGGCAATCTCCGTGTAACCGGATACTGCTAGAGCTCACGTATCGTGACTGTGTGACTTTGACAACCTGTTCCAAAATAGTAAAAAAAGCTTGGTGTAACTGATTTGGAATTAGAGAACTATTGTGCAACTCCTCTAAAGGCGTAATGAGATGTTCATTAATGCTAAATTGCGGTCTATATTCAAAGGGCTTACTCTTGGCTACTGCATGAATACGGCCGATGAATCTTCCCATCCATTCTAAATGGTCAAGGTTATCAACTTCAAATTGTCTGCCACCGACAGAATTAAATAGTGCAAAATAAAAACCGTTATATTGATGTAGTGATTGTCCGTTAAATTTATTTGGTGGAACAACTGGGATTTCATGTGTGGCTAGTTCAATCGAGAAGTCGTGCTCTTCTTGAATTTGTTGTTGAGACCAGCGTTGCGGACGATAAAATTTAACCACGTAACGTAATCTATCTTCAGCTACAAATTGGTAGACTCGGTTTTCATAGCTATTTAATGCCAATAGTCCAGAATCAACTCTAATTCCTACGGATTCAATCGCATCTAAAATCAGGTCAGGAGTTAGTCCCGAAAAGTCGAAGTTACTCATAAGTTAGGGTACAAAAATTTACTTTTTGCAGCTACAGTTCTAACATCTTCAAGGTGATCAGCAGTGGATAATTCAAAGCTAAACTCAGTGACTGTGTCTGTTAATTTATTGGGGTGAATAGCAATACTTACGGGTAAATTTAATATTTCACCGCTAGCCACAGTGACTTCAGTAGCACCAATAAATTTGTGCCCATCTAAACCATTAATTGAGATTTTATATTCGTGTGAATGTTGAGATTTATTCAGTAATTTTAATGTATATACATTCTCTATTAGGCCATTACCCGTTTCACGATATAGTGAATTACGATCTCTAATCACATCGATAGCTAATGGTTTTCTTGACACGATTTCAAATACTAATAAAGCGGTCATCAATACCAAAACAACAGCGTAACCAATTAATTTTGGTCTAAATATTTTTGTGGTTCCGCCAGCTAGTTGATGTTCAGAAGTAAAACTAATCAGCCCTTTCGGATAATTCATTTTTTCCATTACACCATTACATGCGTCTACGCAGGCGCCACAATTGATACACTCGTATTGCAAGCCGTTACGTATATCAATACCCGTCGGGCATACTTGTACACATAAGTTACAATCAATACAGTCACCTAGGCCTTTTTCTGAATTTTGTTCTCTGCTGGTTTTTCTGCCTCTAGGCCCTCTGTATTCTCCTCTTTTATTGTCATAGGCTACTGTGAAGGTGTCTTTATCGAACATTGCGGATTGAAAGCGAGCATACGGGCAAATATGTAAACACATAATTTCTCGCATCCAACCTGCGTTTCCATAGGTACACACAGTAAAAATGATAATACTTAGCGTTGCCCAGAAACTAGATGACAAGGTAAAAAATTCAATTAATAAATAATCTATCGGAGTGAAATACCCAACAAATGTAATAGAAGTCAGTAAAGCGATAGTGAGCCATGCAAAGTGTTTCAATACTTTTCGCCACACTTTGTCGAAATCAGTTTTACGCTGATCGAGTTTCATACGTTTATTTCGACTGCCTTCAATTTTTTCTTCGAACCAAACGTAAATGAAAGTCCAAGTCGTTTGCGGACACATAAATCCGCACCATACTCTTCCAGCAAAAGTCGTAACAAAAAACAATGCAAAAGCTGAAACCATCAATATCCAGGCTAATAAAGTTAGGTCTTGAGGCCAAAGAGTGAGGCCAAATATATTAAATCTCTGGGCCCCAATATCAAATAAAATGGCTTGGTGACCCTCATATTGTATCCAAGGTAGGATGGCGAACACGCCCAGAAACCATAATCCTAAAAAACGTCTAATATTCTCCATCATGCCCGTTACAGCACGCACATATATTCTACTTCTAGGGGTATAGGCGTTGTCGTGTTTGTTTTTATCGGGTTTGTGAACTTTGACAGGTGAGATGTTTTTTACTGGAATGCGCTCACTCATTATGGTTCCTTGAGAATTCAATATGCTTCAACAAGCCTAGTATATCAGTTAGTTATATCAATCCGTAGTGGTAATCAAAGCTAGTGTGCTTTTATCATGCGTGTGTATTAGTTATCTATAGTTATAAATTGCCATAACCATAAGTGGTTTATTGTTCACTGGGTTTTAGCCTATTATTCTATTCATCTAGTAAACCTGTGTTGTGGATATGTTTAAATTTTTTATAATTACTTTTGAAATTCTGGCTTTAGTGATGGTGCTTCGTACATCATTTGTGCAGTTTTGGTTGTCTGATCTTCAATCGTCGACTGCTGATTGGATGTTAGAGCTGTCTATGGTTATTGATAATCAGCAACTTGAAAAATTAAGAAATGAAATAGCGCCACATACACAGAACTTAAATGGATATCAAAGAGACTACTTACGTCAAATCACTGAAAATAAAGCAGGATTAGATAGTTTTAATCAATTCTATTGTCAAAACGGAGATAAAAACCCATTTATTTATGGTGCTAGTCTTCAATATGTTTGTAGTGAAATCGGTCGTGCGGGTATTTTAAAGAGCTAATTCTATAGTCAATTTAATCCGTATTTTTAAGCTGAATAACAAATTTAGCGCCGCCTAGTGTCGAATCAGTCACAAAACACTGGCCTTTGTGCCAATCAATAATTCTTTTCACAATAGCGAGCCCCAAGCCAGCGCCACCTTGGGTTCTATTGCGACTTTCATCGGGTCGATAGAATGGATGAAAAACCTTGTCACGTAAATCTGGCGCAATACCTTTGCCATCGTCTTCAATACAAATCTGTGTATATTGGGCATCTTTGTATATGTTTATATGCAGTTTATGTTTGGCATAACGAGCTGCGTTAACGATTAAGTTACTTACGGCGCGTTCAATAAAATGTTCATCGGCCAATACATAAATGTCGTCTCCTTGTAACTGAATTTGAATTCCCTGAAGGTGACTCGCTGTAAGTTTTTGGGTTATTTTATGACACAACTGTTTAACTGGAATTTCAGTCCAATTCATTTCAGGTATCTGCACATTACTACTGGCATAATCCAGCATCTCTTGCACTAACCTTTCTAATTCGTTGATATCCTGTTGCATTTCAAGCCAAGGCTCTGATGAATTTTGTGGTTGCATCGCTAGGGAAAATTTTAGTCGAGCTAATGGTGTTCTAAATTCGTGAGCGACAGCGCCACTCAGCTCTCTTTGGTTTTGGATTAGTTCATTAATTTGGGCTCCCATGTCATTGATCGCGTGTGCTATGGGAGATATGAGTGAATTTTTACCAATGTGGTTTGGAGCAATAGTGCCATCTGGTAACACTTGAGATACGGTTTTTTGTAAACGAGTTAAATCACGCCATAATGGCCAAGTCCATAATGCAATTACAACGCCTAGTAATAAGAAAAAAACGATACTGTAGATAAAAAATTGTTGTGAATTCGAGCTTGGTTTGGGCAGAAGTATTTCTAACAATTGTAATTCGTTAACTTTTATATAAAGCTGTTCTCCTAATTGTGGATCTAAAAACGTTAACACTTCTCCTTGGTTTAATGCGGCTAGGTCTTCAGGACTCCAAGCAATATCTTTAATTAATTTTGTTTGAGAGTGGAGGTCCAACTCTTTCAATAATGCGCTTAAATCTAGTTTTTGTTTATTGGCGGACTGAATAAATGTTGCGTATGAAACACCTATAGGCGCAACTTCATTGACTATAAATAACCTCTCTAAACCAGCACTTAAACCAATGAGTGCGAGTGTGATGAATATATATAAGCTGATAAATAAACGGGTCATTAATCATTCCATGCATCGGCAACAAAAAAGAAGCCTTTGCCCCAGATCGTTTTAATTCGATACGGGTGTTGGCTATTGTCTAGCAGCTTTTTTCGTAGCCTAGAAATCCGCACATCAGCGCTACGATCTAGGCCATCATACTCTCGGCCGATCAGTTCTGTGTATAAGGTTTCTCTTTTTACAAGTTGTGAAGGCGTTTCGGCTAATTTCCATAACATGTCAAACTCATGACTGGTTAACATAACGTCCGTACCGGCAAGTGTGGCGGTGCGTGTCGAACGGTCTATGACTAATTGACCAAAGGTAAGTTGCTCTTGATTGTTGGATGATTGAACAGGTTTTATACTACGCCGCAACAAAGCGTTAATACGAGCTAATAAAACCCTAGGTTCAACGGGTTTTATGACGTAGTCATCTGCGCCAATCTCTAAACCAAGAACGTGGTCAAAGTCATCATTCTTTGCCGTCATAAATAGCAGTGGTCCGGCGTAATGTGGCCGAATATTTTTACATAAAGTAAATCCGTTTTCGCCTGGTAACATTATGTCTAACACTAAAATGTCAGGTGAAAAGTTTTGTACTTCAGAGAGTAGGTGTGTCCCATCAATAAGGGTTTTAACGATAAAATTATTATCGGTTAAAAATTTACATATGAGTGCGCTTAACCTTTCATCGTCTTCGACTAACAAGATTTTTTTCATTAGAAAATGCTCCAAGGGTTACGTACTCTTCTTCTCGTTTTAGACAATTGCTGGTACTTAACTGATAGCGTATGGGTGAGAACAGTTTGGTTATCTTTATTCTTAAGTTGTAATAATCCGTTTTGGGTTATTTCAATCGGGATTTGATTTAAAAATTCCCCTTGTTTAGAGCACGCTATTTTTTGATTATCTAAAAATAGACAGTATAAATTAGCAGGTAAGTTTTCAGTTTTAACATGGATAATCATCTTACAGACATCCCCAGCCTCTTTGGCAATGCATACATTTGGCTGAATAACCCACGCAGGGGGCATCGCAGCAATCTTATGGCAAAAAAAGATACTGATTATTAAGAAAATTGGTTTCAACTTATTAACCCATTAAAAGCGATAGGCAATACCCATAAATATTCGTTTAACATTTGAGCTCTGTACTAAAGGGCTGGCGTACATTGATTTTGGTAGGGCCCGATAACTCACATTTGCTAGCCATGCCCATTTATCGTTAATGGGTTTTTGCAGCGCAAGTGCAATATATTTTTCAACTCCCGCTTTAGCACTGAACCATTGACTGGGATCTGAAGTATCTGTTTGATTTACCCCATAGTAATAATTGACTAACTTTTCAGATTTCCAATCCATCCCAACCTGAGTGCTTAGGTGTAAGTCTTGCCAAACCCAATGAAAGCGATATGCCAATTCAACTATGCTTCCCTTATGAACCCCACTGATATCATTTTGCCAACTAGCTGAAAACTCCATATCGTCGAGGAAATAGTGCCAGCGTATACCTGCATTCACAGCCCACTTACGTTTAGCTATTTGTTCTACCGAAATTCTAATATCACTAGGCGAACTTATACTCTCATCAAATTCTTTTTGCTCTTGATCGTTTGGGCCAAAACCAGGTGGCACGATTGAGCTGATATTACCGTTTGGAATTAATATATTGGCAGGGTGAAAAAAACTAAAAAAAGCACGTTCTTTATCAAGTGTAATAAAGGTTTCGCTGGCAAAATGATTTTGATTTAACCACTGGTAGCCTAATTCACCATTATCAAAATATGCGCTTTCTGCATACCAAGCAATATCCGGTAGTAAGACTAGTGGAATATGATCTCCATCAACAAGAGGATTGGTTTTAACCCCTAGCCCCATAGCTAATCCAATTTGCCAACTATCTGTTTCAATGCAATTTTGCTCTGAGCACGCAAAGCTCATGTTGACGTAACAAAGCAGATATAGGCAAAATACAAGGCGTAAAAAAGCTAACAAACAGGGCTCCTAGAAATATTGAACATGCATAGGTTAGCAAAATTTTCGGGCAACTTGTGCCAGGGTTACAATTATTAACATTTAGAAGAAATTTGGATCGTTATTATGAGTTTGAATTACCTACACTTTGTTTGAACTAAATTATAGAAGGATTTGTATTATGCTTAAAAAACAAAAAAGAAATGTGGGTAACCAACTTTGTGTGCTTGTCATGGGAATGATTATTGTCACCTTGGCAGCGTGTTCTGGTGATAATAAGGTTAAGGTTGACCCTGAACCTCCAAGACCCACTTCCGTCCCTGAAATTAACTCAGCCACTACATTTGAAGGACCTTTAGTTCTTGCTGGAGAAAATGCAGTGGGTCAGTTTCTTAGAAATGGCATTTATTCAGCTACTTTCCAATATTCAACGGAACAAAGGTTGGAAACAGCGTTGCCTGCGGCCCCTACGGCTGACGAAAGTGCTTCTAGTAATTTTTCTGTTACTAATACTCAAGAAGTGGGTGTAGATGAAGCCGATAGGATTAAATATAACGGAGATACTTTATATATTGCCGCTGATGCGCAATGGCATCTTGATAGTCAAAGTCCGGCCCATGTAAGGGTGTTAGAAAGACAAAGCGACTTATCTTTCGCCGAATCGGCGGTATTGCCTCTTATTGATGAATATTCACATATTGATGGGTTATATGAGCAAAATAACCATTTAGCCGTGTTAAGTAATACAGGACAAATGTATACATTATATAGCTTCGCGCCAGAACCTTGGTTACCGGTTGAAAGTAAGCTTTTATTGGACATTTACGATACCAGTTCACCAGCCTCTCCAATTGCTAAGAATCAAGTTAAGATAGATGGAACTATGTTATCTAGTCGCAGAATTGGCGATTATTTATTTATCGTGAATGGTTATACAGCGACGGTTGATGGGCTCAATACAAATGCCAGTAGCGACAAGGAACAGTTAGATAATTACCTCGCAATTCTTGATACCCCAGATAGCGAATTGATGCCTAAAATATATATTGATGGCGACGAAGGTACGCCACTTAATCAGCCTGCAGATTGTATGATCCCACAGCAAGCTTCAGATAGTGATGGTTATGCCCATTTATTAACTGTGATCCGTATTAATATGACTGATATTTCAGATATTTCAGCAAGTTGTATTAGCGCTGTGGCAGAAGTGATGTATATGTCTCAAGATAATCTGTATCTAACATCAAGCCTAGATAATAAAACGGTTCTTCACAAAATGTCCTTGGATTCAGAGTTAACATATCAAGCTACGGGAGCAGTAGATGGCGTCATTGGCTGGCGTAGTGCGGCGAATTTACGTCTAAGTGAATACCAAGACAATCTACGAATAGTGTCAACTGATTATTCAGCAGCTGATCCGGTGCACAAATTATCTGTATTGGAACAGGTGGGTAATCAATTGCAAGTAATAGGCTCGTTGCCTAATGAAAATTCTCCAGAACCTATTGGTAAGCCGGGTGAAGATATATATGCGGTACGCTTTTTTGCTGACCGAGGTTACATAGTGACGTTTGAACGTATCGATCCTTTATATGTTATCGACTTATCTACTCCAACAGCACCTTCAGTGTTAGGTGAATTGGAAATACCTGGTTTTTCTAATTATTTGCATCCCTTGGATAATGGTTACCTATTAGGCGTAGGTCAGCAAGTTAATCCTAGGCTTCTTCCTGAAGATGGCTCAAATTTGAGTGAAGATACTCTGGTGATTGAACCTGTATCGGAAGAAGGGATGAAAATTAGTTTGTTTGATATAACTGACCCAAGTGCCCCAACGGAACTCAGTAAATTAGTATTTGAACAAAGTTATACACCTGTTGAGCATGATTACAGAGCTTTAACCGTGCTTAACACAGGGGGAAGTTATCAACTCGCATTACCTCTAGAAACCTGGGGGCAGTCAACTACCGAAGAAAGGCGGGTTTGGTGGTCACAAAATAGTCTACTGCTGTTGGAAGTTGACACTAACGCCGACAAGCCTGAGTTGATACAACGAAGTCAAATTACGGTTAAGCCAGATCCTGAGCAATATATTTATGGTGGACAAGATCGAAGCGTTATTCATGGGCAAGAAGTCTATTATATTCATGGCGATCAAGTTTGGCATACTCAATGGGTTGAGGATGGAAATGTACTTGGGCCATACTAATATCTTTGATAAAGGTTGGCGTGTGTAAATCGCCAATCTTAATTTACTGTTAGTATGCGAAGCTTTGGTATTAGAAAAGGTAAAGTCAGAATGAATAAAGTAGCTTTTATATTTATCCTAACATTAGGGCTTAGTATGGTGGAGTATGCTTATGGGCAAGCTGTTGTTGAAATTGAATGGCATGCACCACAAGAATATACAGATGTAAAACCTAGTCAGACTAAACGAAGTCGATTCATGCAATCTACTTTTACGTCTATTGATGCCTACATATTAAAGTTAGCTCAGTCATTTCCAGCTGGATATAGATTGAAATTGAAGGTCACAGACCTAGACTTAGCTGGTCAAGTTTGGCCAGCGTCTTTTGCTGGACTTGGCAATAGTGCTTCAGATGTAAGAGTGATTAAACGTCTTGATATCCCGCGTATGAATTTTAGTTATGAATTAACTAATGCAGAAGGAGATATTGTAAAGCAGGCTAACGTCAACTTGAAAGATATGTCATTTCAAATCGGGCATAGTAAACACTTTGCAAGTGATTCTTTAACTTACGAAAAAAATATGTTGAAAAAGTGGTTTTTGAAAGAATTTAAAACTGCTTTTATCCACTAAATGAGCTTTCTACTCAAAAACTATATGTCTGGTTGTATACTGACCTTAGTTGAATAAATCTTATAATTATTTTTCCCCGCATGTTTTGCCGCATAAAGCGCCGTGTCCGCTTGTTTCAAGATTGTTTCAGGCATCAATACTTGTAGCGGAGTTGATAATGCGACACCGACACTTATTGTGATCCGATTGGCTACACTACTGTATTCGTGCGGTAGGTTATGAGTTTTAAGAGAATCAAATATATTTTTAACCATCTCCTCTGCGCCAGTCAGATCTGTATTTGGCAGCACACAGACAAATTCTTCTCCACCATAACGAGCCACGAAGTCACTTTCTCTTTGTAGGGCCTTTGAAATAATTTCAGCTACACATTTTAAGGCCTCATCTCCAGCAGCATGACCGTAATTGTCGTTATATAACTTGAAAAAATCGATATCAATAAGTAATACAGCCACCGATGATTTTTGTCTTACGGATAGCTCAATATCGTGTTGTAACCTAATATCTAAAGCTCTACGATTGGCGATATTGGTTAACCCATCAGTCATCGACATAAGTTCGAGTTTTTGGTTTTGTTGTTTAATGGTGTAAGCGAACTCTTGAAAAGCTTCTGCTAAATCGGTTATTTCGTCATTCCCTTTAAGTGAATCAAATTGAATATTGCCTTCTGTTTTGTTTTTGACTATTTGGTTAACCTGACGAATTCGTTTTATGATCCTTTGTTGAATGAATAACAAAATCGCAAATATTAGCAGGATTACCGCGATGATTATCATGCCAATTAAGCGAATCTGTTGTTGGCTTTTTAAAGCAGAGTCAGCGACTTGTTCAAATATCTTATCTTTCGTTTCATCGGTGCTCATTTCCAATAAACGTGAAAAATCTTCAATTAAATGACGCATAAAGCTTTCTCGGCCTATCACTCGCCCAGCCAGTTTTAAATGGTTGATAATTAAATATTCCAACCCTTCGTCTGAGAAAAGGTTTTGTTCAAATTGACGAATGATGTCGCTTTTAGTTTGTGGAGCATTGGTTTCGGCTAATACCGCTTTGGTTGCCGTTATTTTATCTCGAATCTGTGCAAATAAACTTCTGGCTTCTTGCATGCGTGTAGCGCCTACTGCATGGTCGGTCAATATCATTAACTGAGGGATTTCTGCAAACCACAGTAAATCAATCTTTTGGATTTGAGTATTTTTTTGTTGCTCGTATGAAGGGTAGGCTTTTACAAAGTTTGCATATATGTTTTTATGTTTTATCTGCAGTTGTTTCTCGATATTGGCTTTTTGCCAAATTAAGTCTGAAAACTCTAATAGTTCTAAGTTAATCACCTCTAACTGTTTTTCTAAAAAGCTGTTATTCAGTTTTTGATTGGATAAATCTATAATATGATTAATGTAAGTATTAAGTTTTTGCTCTGCCAAGCGTTTTGCTGCATCTGAGTTAGCGTTGGCTAATAGGTCGGTAAAATCAAGTAACTTAGTCGCTTCGTTATATAAATCTCCAGAAAGCGCTATTTCGGGCAAGGCGTTATTTGAGATGTTGTTTAAGATAGTTTCAAACGACAGGAGTTTCGAAAACGTTATCCAACTCACTAATAGAAATAGACTAAAAATAATGCCTAAAGCAAAACTAAAAACTCGAATGATAGGAAAGCGTATAAAGGGTCTTGTTGTCATTTATCTATCCTCACAATTCGGCCATCAATTTTAGGTTTGATGTAAGGATTTTTTTGAATATTTAAGATCACTATGTCTGAAATGAGGGGTAAAGAGGCGTTTATGGCGTGCACCTCTAGTTTATTTGAAAAACTAATAAAGCCATCTCCACCATTTGCTAAATAGTCAGATGTTGCCACTGTATAACTTTTATTCAGGTTTATTTTCTGGCCCGAAACTTTTATGTTACTTATTCGCTGGCCCACTTTATGACTTGCAGTGAACTCGTAGCTAAGCCCCGATACATGGGGAAATTTTCCTCTTATAAGTTGAACTTCGCTGACGCCGTGCTCTAGTGCTTGTTTAATTTGTTCTCCCGTTGCTGATACCCTGGTAATTCGGCTTCTAAAGGGGAGCTCTGTGGCTATATCTCGGCGAGTAAGTCTTTGGCCTTTGGGGTAGATTTTGTTACCTCGTATTAAGCCTCCGTTGATAAACCCTATATCAGCTTGTTTGTATTCTCTAATTGTATCAGCAACAAAGTTAGCGAAAGCATTCTCTTTGGTTCTAACTGACTCCCTAAGTGTATCTATGGGGTTGCCCAGCTCTCCTATAGTTTGATTTAGCAAGCGATCGAGTCTGTGATTGTATTCGTCAATTTGATGATTGACTTGCGGGTCTTCAGGGTAATCAGATAATAAAACTTCAGTATGTTTCACTTCTACAGATTGTGTCGAGTTCTGTAGCCAATTTATGTCTAAAATTAAGGCTCTGTCATCCTCAGACAAGCTATATACCTTAGGGTGGGGTAGAGTGTTAACTTGGCCATTATCTTGATCTGAACGCGCTCTAATCGCGATATCTATGGTCCCAGAATCTAATAGCTTTTGATAATAAGAACGATTTTTTGAAAATACCATAACAATCACGTCAGCACCTTCTCGTCTTAATTTTTTAGCTTGTCCTTCTATCATGGTTTGGGATTCAAACACCCTAACTCGATTAAGTAAGTATTCTTGAACGACGTCTTTTGGTAATACAGACATAAAGCCAATTTTTCGGTTGTTCTTGTTGACGATAAAATCGTCATAAATACCTTCAATGTTGCCCGTAGTAAGTGGGTCAATGATATTGCTGGCAATCAGAGGAAATGCCGCTTCGTTTGCTCTTAATGACAGTTCGTCTTCATAGTAACTAAATTCTCTTTTTCTAACTGTCATTAAATCCGGTTCTAGGGTATTTAAAATATCAAAGATATGGGAACCACGATCGAAACCTGACATCGGACTTGGGCCTAAACTGCCTCCACCAAAAGTGAAGATAGTATTTTCCGTATTGCTTTGTCTGATATGTTTGAGTAGAGAATAGAGGCGGCTATAGCCTCCTTCTTTGGGATTGGATATGTCTTGCATATTAGCTGCAAAGACTATTTTTACGTGATTATTCTCAGTCGCAAAGCTGTTTGATACTAAGCAAAGATTACAAATAAATAGTAAAACAACACGTAAGGTCAAAGATTAGCACCAAAAAAGAGAGTGTGTTTATACATTGTACAAAAAACCGCGAAAGACGGTAGATCAATCGCGGTTTATTTTTACATCTTTAATACTAATTAACTAGATTATTGGCTTTAAAGGTTAGAAATTGTCTCTTTCTGTTCCTTTAATTTGTCAATTTGCATACTAAAGTCAGCTAATTTAGCTTTTTCTTTATCGATGACCGCTGGTGGAGCATTGCTAACAAACTTTTCGTTGGCTAACTTGCCACTGGTTCTGGCACAGTCTTTTTCGAGTTTATCTAATGCTTTGGCAATACGCGCTAATTCGGCGTCTTTATCAATTAAACCCGCCATTGGGATCATGATTTCTAATGCGCCAAGTAGAGACGTTGCACAAGCTGGAGCTTGTTCATCTTTATTGAGTGGTGTAACGGCCTCTATTTTTGCAATAGACTGCAAGAATATGTTGTTTTCTTCCAAACGTCTTAGGTCTTCATTAGAAGCATTACGGATAAGCACTGATAGAGGTTTGCTAGGTGCAATGTCCATTTCACCACGAATTGTCCTGATGGCTAATACAAAACCTTTAACCCATTCCAAATCAGCCATAGCAGTGGCATCCACTTTAGACTCATCATATTCAGGATAAGCTTGATTCATTATGGTGGCAGATTGGCAATCAGCTAATGGTGCAACGCTTTGCCAAATGGTCTCAGTAATAAACGGCATAATCGGGTGCATGAGTTTAAGCAAGGATTCCAATACAGTAACTAATGTGTGGCGTGTGCCACGTTGCTGTAGCTCGTCGCCTTTCAACAATACTGGTTTGGTTAGTTCAATATACCAACCACAGAACTGGTCCCAAGTGAATTCATACAATATTTTAGCAGCGATATCAAAGCGATAGGTGTCCATTGCTTCGCGGTAAGCTTTAATTGTGTGCTGGTATTGCCCCATAATCCACTTATCAGCCAATGACAAGGTTTTAGGAGCTTCAGAGGTAAATCCACAATCAAACTCTTGAGTATTCATTAATACAAAGTTACTGGCGTTCCATAACTTATTACAGAAGTTTCGATACCCTTCTAAACGTTTCATGTCCCAATTAATATCGCGGCCAGTAGAAGCTAGAGCAGCTAAAGTAAAGCGCAATGCGTCGGTGCCGTGAGACTCAATACCATCTGGAAATTGTTTCTCGGTTTGTTTTTTGATCTTTGCCGCCATTTTCGGCTGCATCATATTACCAGTACGTTTTTCTAATAAGTTGTCTAACGAAATACCGTCGATCATATCTAAAGGGTCAATCACATTTCCTTTAGATTTAGACATTTTATTGCCTTCGTCATCACGTATTAGGCCGGTCACATACACGGTTTTAAAGGGGACTTGAGGTTTGCCATTTTCATCTTTAATGAAGTGCATAGTCATCATGATCATTCTGGCTACCCAGAAGAATATGATATCGAAACCCGTTACTAATACATCGGTAGGATGGAAGGTTTTTAAGTCTTCGGTGTTTTCTGGCCAACCTAAAGTAGAGAATGTCCATAACGCAGATGAAAACCAAGTGTCTAACACATCGTCATCTTGTCTCAATGTAACACTGGCGTCTAGATTGTTGTCAGCGCGCACTTGCGCTTCGTCTCGACCTACATAAACCTTGCCGCTTTCATCATACCAAGCCGGTATTCTGTGGCCCCACCATAATTGGCGAGAAATACACCAGTCTTGAATATCGTTCATCCAAGAGAAGTACATGTTTTCGTATTGTTTTGGTACAAACTCTATGTCGCCATTAGTCACAGCTTCGGTGGCTACTTTAGCTAATGGAGCAGCGCGCACATACCATTGATCCGTTAACATTGGTTCAATGACCACACCGCCTCTATCACCATAAGGAACGGTTAAGTCGTGATCTTTTATTTCATCTAATAAGCCGATTTCTTCGAATTTGGCCACGACTGCTTTACGAGCGGCAAACCTTTCTAAACCTTGAAATGCTTCAGGCAATTCTGCTGATTCAACATCACTTGCTTCACCATTGGTATCAAATACTTCTGCCTCTTGACGAATTTCGCCAGTAAAGGTCAAAATGTTGATCATGGGTAATTTGTGACGTTTGCCAACTTCATAATCGTTAAAGTCGTGGGCTGGGGTGATTTTTACACAACCTGTACCTTTTTCCATGTCAGCATGTTCATCACCAACAATTGGGATTTTACGACCGACTAGTGGTAACTCTATAAATTTGCCAATCAGGTCTTTGTATCTAGGATCTTCTGGGTTTACTGCAACACCTGTATCACCTAATACTGTTTCTGGACGTGTGGTAGCGACAATTAGGTAATCTTTGCCATCAAGCGTTTTTACGCCATCAGCTAAAGGATAACGGAAATGCCACATGTGGCCTTTTTTGTCTTTGTTCTCTACTTCAAGATCAGATATAGCCGTTTGTAATTTAGGATCCCAGTTTACTAAACGTTTGCCGCGATAGATTAAATCTTCAGAGTGAAGTCGAATAAATACTTCGTTAACAGCACTTGAAAGCCCTTCGTCCATGGTGAATCTTTCGCGATCCCAATCAACAGAGGTGCCTAAACGACGCATCTGATTAGTAATGGTATTGCCCGATTCTGCTTTCCAATCCCAAATTTTTTCAATAAATTTATCACGGCCTAACTCTTTACGAGTTGGGCCATTTTCTGCTGCCAATTTACGTTCGACTACCATTTGAGTGGCGATGCCCGCGTGGTCTGTACCTACTTGCCATAAAGTATTGTTACCAGACATACGTTTATAACGAGTTAATGCATCCATAATGGTTTGCTGAAAAGCATGGCCCATATGTAAGCTGCCAGTTACATTTGGCGGTGGGATCATTATGCAGTAAGGTTCGCCTTCACCAGAAGGTTTAAATTGCCCACTGTCTTCCCAGTTTTGATAAATTTTTTGTTCAATATTTTGTGGATTAAAAGTCTTATCCATTTTCTTGTGTCTCGTTAATGCTAGAAGCGGGCTGGGTATCGAGTTGATTTCCTGCTGCTCTATAATGTTTATATCGTTCTCTGGCTTGTACTTTTAACGCCTCTAGGGCAGGTACAAAATCAATGACTTGTCTAAATCTTTGATGAAAAACCGGAATTGTGTCTGTTAAATTAATTAGTACAGGACGGTTAAATTGGCTTGGGGCTTGCCAACATATTTCTACTGGAGCACCGCCTACAGGGCCTTCTCCAGCTAAATTGTGCGGAACAAACGCATCGTTTGGTAGCTGCCACAATAATTCGTCAAATTGTTCTGCTTGTTGTTGATCTTGGCAATAGATCAGACATCTTTGCTTGTTACGATAACTGCGGGTTGCCAACAAACAAGCCAGCGCAAAGTGCGCTGGCTGTTGGTTTATTTCTGCAGTTTCATCAAGAAGATAAAACGTCACATTAGACATTTAGTTCTTAGCCTTAATCAATAATTGGGTATTAATCTTCTGTCTCAATGCCAGCGCGATTCATTAAAAACTGCGACAACATAGGTACTGGTCTACCTGTAGAACCTTTATTCTTGCCACTCACCCAAGCTGTTCCCGCTATATCCATGTGAGCCCAATTGTATTTGCGCGTAAAGCGAGATAAGAAACAAGCTGCAGTAATAGTGCCTGCAGGTCGGCCACCGATATTGGCCATATCAGCAAACGGACTTTCGATTTGTTCTTGATACTCGTCCCATAACGGTAAACGCCAAGCTTTGTCACCACTTTGTTCCGAAGCGTTAATCAGTTCATGTGCAAGAGGATTGTGATTACTCATGACACCTGTTGCATGTTTTCCTAATGCGATAACACATGCACCGGTTAAGGTGGCGACATCAATGACCAATTCAGGATCAAAACGTTCTACATAAGTGAGTGCATCACATAAAACCAAGCGGCCTTCTGCGTCAGTATTGAGAACTTCGACAGTTTGACCTGACATAGTCGTCAATATGTCACCAGGACGATAGGCGTTAGCGTCGGGCATGTTTTCACAACCCGCTAATATGCCAACTATGTTGATTGGCAGGTTTAATTCACAAATGGTATGCATAGCACCGAGTACACCGGCTGCACCACCCATGTCGTATTTCATTTCATCCATGCCTTCACCTGGTTTGATTGAAATACCACCTGAGTCAAAGGTTAAGCCTTTACCTACTAATACAATAGGAGCTTGTCCAGCGGGCCCGCCTTTATGTTCCATAATAGTCATAATGGATTCATTTACAGAACCTCGACCCACAGCTAAGTATGAGTGCATGCCCAATTCATCCATTTGTTTTTCGTTTACCGAGCTAACCGATAAGTTTGCATACACTTCAGCAAATTGTTCGGCTTGTTTTAGTAAATAAACTGGGTTGCAGATATTGGGCGGCATGTTAGCAACGTCTTTAGCTGTTTTACTTCCTTCAGCTACAGCTAAACCATGTGCTAGTGCACGTTCACCGGCAGGCAACTCTCTACGAGTAGGAACATTAAACACAATTTTACGTAAAGGGCGGCGTAGCTCGCCTTTTTTGGTTTTAAGTTGCAAAAATGTATATAACGAATCTTGTGTGGCTTCGACAGCTTGACGTACTTTCCAGTAGGTATCACGACCTTTAACATGTAATTCTGTCAAAAAGCTTACCGCTTCCATTGAACCGGTTTCATTTAAGGTTTTAATGGTTTTAGAAATGATTTGTTTATATTGGCGTTCGTCTAATTCTCTTTCTTTTCCACAACCAACCAGTAATACACGTTCACTAAGAATGTTTGGCACATGGTGCAATAATAACATTTGCCCCGCATGGCCTTCTAAATCGCCTCTTCTAAGTAGATTACTTATGTAACCTTCACTGATGATATCCAGTTGCTCAGCAACTGAAGTTAAACGTCTAGGTTCAAATACACCTACTACAATACAGGCACTGCGTTGCTTTTCTGGGCTGCCACTTTTAACGCTAAATTCCACTATTATTCCTCAGTGCTAGACGGTTTAACTGTATCTGTAATATTCTAACCTAGGTCGCTTATTTCTAATTAATAAAACGCTAGGATTGGGTTATACAGTGATTATATTGTAAGATTAATTTTAGCTAGGCTAAATCTAAAAACATATTAGGTTTTAGAGCCTATTTTCGGGCTATAATTAAATTAAACTTGTGAAAACGTTAAGTTTACTTAAAATTTCCCATAGTGCCACTAAAAATACTACTTTTCCTATGGATACATTGTGCTTATTTTCCGCTATTTAGTTTTTGAAACTCTTAAGTCTCAGTTGGCTGTTTTTATGCTGCTGATGGCAATTTTTATTACGCAAAAATTTGTGCGTGTTTTAGCAGAAGCTTCAAATGGTGAAATCCCTGCCGGCTTAGTGTTAGGATTTTTAGCTCTTAGTACACCTGTTCTGGCGTCTTTAGTTTTGCCGTTAAGTTTGTTTTTAGGGATCATGTTGGCTCATGGCAGGTTGTATGTTGACAGTGAAATGGCTGTGATGCGCGCTTGTGGAATTAGTGAGTGGTATATCACTCGGGTGATGATGGTACTCGCTGTCAGTATGTCAGTGGTTACCGCGGTATTAACTTTATGGCTAGCACCGTTAGCAGTGGAAAGTGAATATCAACTTGAAGATGAGCTTGGAGCCAAAAGTGGTTTAACAACCTTGATCCCAGGGCGATTTCAACAAACCGCCAATCAGCAGGCCGTGATGTTTGTACACGATATTGATAATGGAGAATACGGCCTTAGAAAAGTGTTTTTAGCACAAAGAGGTGAGGGAGACGCCGAAGATAATGTACGAGTAGTATATGCGCAGACGGGTGGAGTCATAGCGAGCCCCGATGGCTCTGAAAAATTAGTACTCAACAAAGGTAAACAATACGAAGGTAAACTAGGCCAACAAGATTATCGTGTTATTGAATTTGACGAATATGATATTCAAATAGCAGAACAACAAGCACAAAAAAAGCGTCGAAAATTAACGGCGTATTCAACACCTGATTTAGTCAAAGACCCATCCATTGAGGCTATTTCGGAATTACACTGGCGAATAGCTATTCCTTTGTCGTTACCCTTTTTGGTCTTGATAGCCGTGCCTCTTAGTGCTGCCGACCCTAGACAAGGGCGCTTTGGTAAAATGTTCCCTGCCTTAATGTTATACCTCGGGTATTTTTTATTATTAATGGCAGGGAGGAAAGCCCTTGAAGATGGCAATATTCCTCCGCAACTGGGTTTATGGTGGGTGCATGGCGTGTTGTTATTTATAGGTGCAATATTAATTCTCAAAGGTCGGCCACTTGGGGTGAAGTTAAGAGCACGGATTAAAGGAGGTGTCCGTGTTTAAAATTTTAGATATCTACATTGCTCGAACATTATTGGCCACAACGGCTATGAGTCTTAGTGTGTTAGTTGGGCTTAGTGGGCTCATTAAATTTATTGAACAAATGAAACAAGTGGGGCGCGGTAGTTATGATATGACGACCGCGGGTATATATGTTTTATTAAGTTTACCTAGAGAAATAGAGCAATTTTTCCCTATGGCTACCTTGATTGGTGGTTTAGTCGGTATGGGAATATTAGCCAGCAATAGCGAATTGGTTGTGATGCAGTCTGCTGGGCAAAGCCGATGGAATATTATTGTATCTGCCATGAAATCGGCATTACTCATGGTGTTATTTGTGATGTCTATAGGTGAATGGATTGCACCTGTGACCGAAACCAAAGCCAAAGAAATACGCACACAATCGATTTCTGGCGGCAGTCTCTTTGCTGCGGACAAGTTAACTTGGGCAAAGGATGGCGACGATTTTGTCAGCATAGGTGAAGTAGTTGATCGTTACACCTTAAGAGATATTAATGTCTATCAATTTGATGAAAACTTAATTCTAAAACAAATCACCAACGCTAAACATGCAACGCACTCAGAGTTTGGTTGGGCATTAAGTCAGGTTCAATATACTTATATGGGTGATAATCAAATTCGTTATGAGCAAGTTGACAATGGGGTATGGCAATCTACGTTGACCCCAGATAAGTTAGGTGTTGTTAAAGTTAAACCTGAAGCTTTGTCTATTCGAGGATTAACTGAGTATGTAAATTATAGAAAGAATAACAGTTTAGATCCCAGTCGTTATGAACTTGCCTTATGGCGAAAAGTCTTTCAGCCCTTATCAGTAGGTGTGATGTTATTAATGGCACTGTCTTTTATTTTTGGACCGCTACGTAGTGTGACAATGGGAGCTAGAATTATTTTAGGGGTGTTAACGGGTTTTGGTTTCTTTGTGAGTAATGAAGTATTTGGCTCGGTAAGTTTAGTATATCAATTACCACCTATTATAGGTGCTGCGTTACCCAGCCTAGTTTTTGCTATATTCTCAATTTTTTTATTGCAGAAAAAAGGCTAAGGAACAAAATTTCTATTTGCTTTTAGTCTTGTATATCTTTCCATGAAGCATGGTGGTTTGCATCTTTTGATAAGACTAAAATCTCAGTTGCACAAATTCGGTCTTGTAAAGATTGTTTGGATTTCCAATCGAATAGTACAAGTAAAGTGCCTAATCCTCCCAAAGAGCATATTAAGCGTAAAAAAGCACGGGCATATCCGAAAGGTTTATCGTTAGTGCTAAACAAACGTAACCTCCATGCTCGCATGCCAATAGTTTGTCCACCATTGCGCCAGAACCAAAGGAAAAAGCCTATGACCCAAGCTGCGACCCATAACTGCAAGGTTAATTGAAACAAGCGGGACTGTTGCAATACGTCGCTAATATGTTCAATCCCATTTTTATCCAAAATACCATTTTCGTATAATAAGGTAAAAAAAACTGTCATTATTATGGCCGCGCACATGCCAATAGCGACGGCAACCAATAAGTCATAAATGATTGCTGCCAATCGACGGAAAAAATTAGCTCTAACGAAATTTGTTGGCGTTTTACTCAATTGAACTTACTTCTAGCAAATAAAAATCATTCTATCAGTAGCAAGGCGTTATACCAATCGTAATAAACAAACGGTCACTCAGTATGAATTAAGTAGATCTTGCATAAATCTTCTCTAAATATACTTAAGGGGTTTCTTATTTAAAATAAAAAGAGACTCAAATACACTCCTGTAGAACTAATTTAAGACCTCATTGCAAGACCAATTTGTTTATTACAATGAGCAATAATGGTAAAATTTACCAAAGAAAGTAATCACTACATCAAAATTGGTCACTATTTATTCCCATTTATTAGTTTTTTTCAATCATCGCCGATGTTATTTTATTAACAAATGAATCCCTTTTTTATCTGAAAAATCAGCGGAAACTCGATAAATAACTGACTCTTAGCAATGATTGGAATTTAAATTATATCATTTGGTAATACCAAACTTAAATAATTGGTTGACACTTACTGATGTATTGGTTATTTTTATAACACGAACTCGATTGGTTATTATCTTATTACGCGCCGCGGAATGTCTTTGGTTACCAGTTGTAGGCTTAATTTTATTTATCCATTAAAGATTCAACGGAGAACGTTATGACATTAAAAGGCAAAGTAGCCATTGTAGCAGGCGGCGGTAGAGATATTGGCCGAGCTAGTGCAATTGAGTTAGCAAGTAAAGGTGCTAATGTTGTACTTACATATCATTCAAGTGCTGAAACTGCACAAAGCGCTGTAAAAGAAATTGAAGCATTAGGTGTGAAAGCAATTGCGATTCAAGCTGACTTAACATCGGTAACAGATGTTAAAAAGACAGTTGATGCAACACTTGAAGCATTTGGTCAAATAGATGTATTAGTGCATGTTTCTGGTGGCTTGTTAGCACGCGTAACAATTGACGAAATGTCTAACGAACATTGGGATAACGTTATGGATGTTAACCTTAAGTCTTTATTCATGATGTGTAATGCTGTCATTCCACATTTATCTGCGGGAAGTTCAATTGTTACTTTCTCTTCGCAGGCAGCACGCGATGGTGGTGGCCCAGGTTCAGTTGCTTATGCAGCATCAAAAGGCGCTGTAACTAGTTTCACTCGCGGTTTAGCAAAAGAGTTAGGCCCTAAAGGTATTCGTGTTAATTCTTTATGCCCAGGCATGATTAGCACAGGATTCCACGATACATTTACTAAAGACGCTGTACGTACTGCTGTTGCGGGTATGACTGCGCTTAAACGTGAAGGTACTTCTGAAGAAGTGGCTAAGTTAGTAGGCTTTTTAGCTAGCGACGATGCATCATATATGACTGGTAATAATGTTGATATTAATGCCGGTTTAGTTTTCTCTTAGAGTAAACAGAAAAATCTAATAATAAAAGTAGACAAAAATTAGCTACTGTACCCTACAAAAAAAGGCCCATACGGGCCTTTTTTTTATTAGTTTTAAGTCAATTAATTCCTAAAAAATTAATTACTCATTTAACTAATTGACTAAGTGACTTAGTGAATATAAATCTCTTGTTTGGCTTGTTTGTCTGCGAACTTCTTCTAATGCTTTTGCCTCACTGGCTTCAAACAAAGCATTAATCAAACGATTAAAGTGGTGGTGCATTGCAGCTCTAGCAGCTTGTGAGTCTCTAGCTTCAAGTGCTTGATAAATACTCATATGCTCTTCAGTACGTTTTTCATCACTTTGTCCACATACGCCTTTATAAGCCGTTTTAACAGTGGGGCTAGAATCTCTTAACTTCCAAAACTCTGAAACAGCCATAAGTATTGCGTTGTTTCTGGTGGCCATGGAAATGATCAAATGGAATTCTTTATCAGCGGCATCGGGGTTAATGCCCTTTTCCATCTGAACTAAAGTTTGTTTTAAACGAGCTAGCTCTTCTTCTGAAATGGTCGTAGCTGCTAAAGCCGCAGCTTCGCCTTCAACCAAGGCTCTGGCCTGAGTAAGTTCAAATGCACTAATAATATGTTCAGTGCTTTGCTTGGTATGTTCTAATACATAAACACCTGACCCCGTTTTGACTTCAACGCGCTCTAGTACTTCTAAAGCGATAATCGCTTCACGAATAGTTGGACGACTGACTTCAAAGTTTTCAGCTAGTTCTCGTTCTGGAGGAAGGCGACTACCGGGCGGGTACTGCCCCGAATCTATCAACTTCTCAATTTTTTCGACGATATTCCAAAATAGTCGACGATTTTTCATCCTCTTACCTCTTAAAAAAACATATCTATGTAGCAAAAACTTGTAAATATACGGATATATTAACTATAGATAATTACGCTATAGACTTGTTATACCATGAAACGCCCGAAAACCAAATTGGTAATATTTTAGTAGAAAATATTGGTAAATCCAATTTCTTTCATATTGGTAATAATTCAATTGTAAAATTGGTTAATAAATATTTGACAAATTGTTCTCGTATTGGTTACATTGGTATCGTCTATTATTAAAAACGTAAAACGAGATAACACATGATCAAACTTAATAAGGTTAGCCAAGCCTTTCTGTCTAGCAATAGAAGCAACGTTCTAGCTAAAAGCATTTGTGCTACAGCACTTCTTTCACTAATTGCTTTACCTGCTACCTCTCAAGAAACAGCAGATGCACCAGCAGCTGGCGACGACACTGAAGTTATTCAGGTCAAAGGGATCCGTGGAACTATTCAAGATTCTATCGCTATCAAAAAGTTATCAACGAGCATTGTTGATGGTTTATCTGCTGATGACATTGGTGAATTACCTGCATTGTCTATTGGTGAAGCGTTAGAAACACTAACAGGTGCTTCTTCACACCGTGAACAAGGTGGTGCGACAGAGATTTCAATTCGTGGCTTAGGTCCTTTCCTTGGTAGTACTGTGTTTAATGGTCGTGAAGCTGCAAACGGTAGTGGCGACCGTTCAGTTAACTTTTCTCAATTTCCGTCAGAACTTTTTAATAAAATAGAAATATACAAAACCCAAGAAGCCAGCTTAATCGAAGGTGGTGTATCTGGACAGATTTCATTAGGCACCATGAAACCTCTAGATTATGGGAAACGTCGTTTTCAAGTTCAAGCTAAAGCAAACTGGAATCCCGCAGAAGGTGATATAGAGAACAGCGCACGTGATTTTGGTACGCGTTTTACTGCTAGTTATGTTGACCAATTTGAAACTGAAAACTTCGGTGAAATTGGTTTTTCAATCGGTGGTCAAAAAAGAAGTAATACAAACCCTGAACAAGAAGCTCGAACTACAAGTGGCTGGAGAGATTGTCGTATAGATCCTAACGGTGCAGAAGGTTTGTATGACGATGGTGATGATTGTGATGATGGTGGTATTAATAATCAAATTGATCCCGTAACAGGTGTTTCGCCTGATGCAGGTGTTCCATATCTGTTTGTACCAAGTTCTTATTCTTATCGTCAAAATACCAGTGATGATTCAAGGGATTCAATATTTGGTGCCATTCAATGGCGTCCAAACGAGTCATTTGAATTGAATGTCGATGCTGAATATGCCGAACGTTTGTTCTCTGAAAAGCGTAATGACTTAGTTTTTGCTAGCAGTAGACGTGTAGATGATCCTACTGTTGATCGTGAAGGTCAGTTACCAGTAGATCTGGTTATTACTGATGGTGGTTCATTGGTATCAGGAACATACAGACAAAGAATTGAAACACTTAGTACCTATCTAGAACGCCTAGAAGAATATAAAGGTGGCGGTGTTTCATTTGCTTACGATGTAAACGATGTATTAACCATTACAGGTGATTTATCTGTATCAGAAACTGAGCGTCGCGAAGGCCTATACCACACTCGTTTACAATCTGAGCCGAATGATATTCTAGGTAATCCAGTACCAGGCGCTGCAGATGGTGGTTATATTAATACTGCGGTGGAAATTGGTCAAAATGGTTCTTTGATACCACTTATGACAATCAGAAATTTTGACGTAACTAACCCTAATAATTTTGCTGACTCTGCTCGTACTCGAGTTGATCAAAACCAATTTCGCAACAATAAAATTACTGCGTTTAGAACCGACTTTGAATACTTAACTGATAGTGACGTGTTTAGTTCTGTAAAAGGCGGCCTTCGTTTCTCTAAATTGGAATTTGATAGTAACCCAAGAACTCGTGATACTTTTACCAATGACGACGACTCGGTTATGTATGAAGCGATTGCTCGATGCCAAGATAGTCAATTCCCTGAAAGTGGATTCTTAACTTCTGTAACAGGTGGTCAGCCACTTATTACTAATGTTGATGATAACGGAAGTGTAATCTCACAAGGAACAGGAAATGCTTATGCGTCTTTTGATCCATTGTGTTTAGCCACTGCCGTTATTGGAAGTGCGCCAGTTATCCCTGAGCCTCGTCCTAGTGTGGCAAACGTTGAAGTAGAAGAAGAAACAACTGCTGCATATATCCAAGCTGACTATGATACAGAGATTGGTGATTATGCCTTACGTGGTAACTTTGGTGTGCGTTATGTGAATACAGACGTTGTTTCTCGTAGTTTACGTGGTGCATTAATCACAGTATTAAATTCAGAAGGCGCAATTAGCAATATCGTTGAAGATACAAGCGTTGATCTATATGAAGTTGCTGGTGGCAGCAGTTATACAGAAATATTACCGAGCGTGAATGCTGTTCTTGATTTAGACGATGACCTTTTATTAAGGGGCGCTATCTATAGAGCACTATCAAGACCTTCTCCATCTGATATGGGATTCGGTCGTAGTTTTAGTGGCCTATCAGACGATAGTGAAGATCCTGCAACAATTGAAGCGGCTATCGGTACTGCTACGGCAAATGGTAATCCAAATATTCAACCTTTCACTTCTTGGAATGCTGATGTTGCCATCGAATGGTATCCAAATGACGATACTTTGCTTGCCTTTGGTACGTATTACAAAAGTTTTGAAGGTGGATTTGAAAATAACTCAACTACAGAAACTTTCATAGTAGATGGGCAACCTTTAGACACTTTAGTAACGGTTCAAGAAACAACTGAAGACACCAGTACTATTTACGGTGTAGAAATGACTGCAACCCATGCATTTAATTACTTACCAAGCTTCTGGCAAAACTTTGGTGTGAAATTAAGCTATAACTGGGCTGATTCAGATTTTGAAGTTGAAGATGCTAACTTTGGTGCATCGACTGTA
Source organism: Paraglaciecola sp. (assembly GCF_051252315.1). Lineage (GTDB taxonomy): Bacteria > Pseudomonadota > Gammaproteobacteria > Enterobacterales > Alteromonadaceae > Paraglaciecola. The sequence goes on from NZ_JBPOFP010000010.1 coordinate 33,437, forward strand.
ATTGATAACAGCACTGGTGAGTCTGTTGAAAGGATTGGATTAGTTGCTCCAGCTGAAATATTTGGCTTTTCAGACACGGTTATTTCTGGTCAGTTCTATTATCAAGAAGGTGATTTCAACGCACAATTGATTTACAAATACAGAAGTGAATATTTTCAACAATATATTTCGACTCCAGGTAACTTAAGATACGTAGATGACACTGCTGTAATTGAAGCTCGTGTTAGCTATAAACTTAATAAAAACCTAAAACTATCAGTTGAAGCTATCAACATATTTGATGAACCTAAAAGACAGTTTATTCCGTCTAGAGAAAACTTTGGTGAAATCAATGTTTATGGACCTCGTATTTATGCAGGGTTTGTATACAAACTTTAATAAGTTTGGCTAGATATACACAGTATGACTAGCGCTCTTATTGAAATTTAAATTGAGCTCTCTATGACCGCACTTGTAGAGGGCTCTTCCATCTTAGTAGGGCAGCCTTTGGGTTGATAAAGAGGACCACATGGGATTTCATTCAAATTTACAAAGTCTCAAATGTTTTAGTTTTGTATTTCTTTTTGTATTAGCAAGTTGTTCATTCCCGAGTACAAATGTAGTAGCCAAAGAGCATTTAGTATCTAACCAAAACGAATACATCAAAGCAGTTAAACAAGTTTCAGCTGGTGACACGATTGTTTTAGCAGATGGTGTTTGGAAAAACTTTGAAATTGTTTTTAAAGGCCAAGGTTCAAAAGATGCGCCTATCACTTTAAAGGCTCAAACACCGGGCAAAGTTATTTTATCTGGCCAATCTAATTTGCGTATTGCAGGCAAGTATTTGGTGGTCTCTGGCCTAGTATTTAAAGACGGTTATACACCTACAGGAGAAGTCATCTCCTTTCGTCGCAACAAGGACGATTTAGCCTATCATAGCCGAGTAACCCAAGTTGTGATTGACAACTTTAGTAACCCTGAAAAATTTGAACAAGACAAATGGGTGGTGATGTACGGTAAACATAACCGTTTTGATCATAGTAACTTAGTGGGTAAGAAGAACGCAGGCGTCACAATGGCAGTGCGTTTAAATACTAAAGAAAGTCAACAAAATCATCATCGAATTGACCATAACTACTTTGGTCCACGTCCAGTTTTAGGATCAAATGGTGGCGAAACATTACGCATTGGCACCAGCCATTATTCATTAACAGACTCGTTTACTACCATTGAAAATAACTACTTCGACCGCTGTAATGGTGAAGTAGAAATCATTTCTAATAAGTCTGGTAAAAACAAAATCCTAAACAATGTATTTTTTGAATCTCGCGGCACACTTACATTACGCCACGGTAATGGCAACCTAGTTGAAGGCAATGTGTTTTTTGGAAACGGCGTTGATCATACCGGTGGCATTAGAGTTATTAATAAAGATCAAGTTATTCGTAACAACTACATGGAAGGCCTAACAGGTTACCGATTTGGTAGCGGGTTTACGATTATGAATGGTGTACCTAATTCAAAAATTAATCGTTACCACCAAGTAGACAACGCGTTGATTGAAAACAACTCAATAGTGAACGTAGATCATATCCATTTTGCTGCAGGCAGTGACGCTGAAAGAAGTGCCGCTCCAGTTAACAGTAAATTCCAAAACAACTTGGTCATTCATGACAAAGATACCGACGGCATTTCAATTTTTGACGACATCAGTGGTATTCAATTTGATGGAAATATCGTCAGTCAGCAAACCAAACCTAAAATTGAGTCTGGTTTTACGCCTACTCAAGTGACAATGAAACGTGCTGATAATGGTTTGCTTTATCCCGTTGATAGCGCGTTAAAAAATGCTGGCGCTTCGGCAGACTTAACGCTAGTCAAAAAATCTGAGATTGGTGCGAGTTATTATCCTAAAGCCGAGCCTGATGTGGCGTTTGATTCAGGTAAAACAGTGAGTCTAAAGCCTGCCGAAAATGTGTTGTTTAATGCTATTAAGAACGCAAACTCTGGTGATACTTTATTGCTAGAAGATGGCGATTATGATGTGGCTAAAGTGATAAAGCTGAGAAAAACCATCACAATTAAAGCTGTAAATAAAGGTAAAGCAACGTTATTACCAAGTCGTTCTACTTTTGTTGATATCAATGATTTTGGTAACTTAAAGTTAGATGGTCTAATCATTGACGCTAAACAAGCACCAGATTCGGCGGGTAATACCTTGCTTAGAACGTCTAGATTACCTATGCAGCGTAACTACCGCTTAATCATTCAGAATAGTGTCATTACCAACTTAAATAAAAACCATTCTTTCCATTTCTTTGATGCCGGTTATAGAAGTTTTGCCGATTACATCAATATTTCTAATAGTAAATTCAGTGAGATCACGGGTGATATTTTGCGTCTTAATAAAGAAACAGATGACCTAGGTATTTATAACGCTGAATATATCCGCTTAACTGGAAACGAGTTTAAAAACGTAGAAGGCGCTGTCGCTAAAGTTTATCGTGGCGGGACTGACGAAAGTACCTTCGGACCACATTATTTGGTGAGTAAAAACGTCATTAATAATGTAGGCATGGGCTCTCGCAACAAAGATAAAGCCTCTGTTAAGCTGCATGGTGTGCAGGTCACAGACCTATCCTCTAACAAATTTCTTAATTCAGCTCCAGTTGTGATTGAACATACAGTTGGAGAACCTGTTACTAAAGTCGTTGGTAATATTTTTGATAAGACCAAAGGCCCCAGTATTGTTGAATTAAGGGTAAAAGGGCCTCATACAGCACAAGTTTCTAATAACCAAGTGCTTTAATTGGGGTAATCCCGAACTGTTTTGAGTAGTCTGACCGTGCCATATTTTAGAGTTGGTCCTCTGTTGACATGGTTAGTCTGCTCACTTTATTCAAGATTGTTAAAACTTGCATAAACCCTCTGTCAAAAAAGCTAAGTCAATATTTGCAGTTGGGCATTATAAGTAACTTAAAGTGGGTAGTTTGCCCCTTTGAAGAGCGTTTTTAGCCTAGTAATTAAGCTAGGCCAACAAGAGTATAAAAATATGAAAATGAAGAACTTACGTTGGTGGGTAATCGCACTAATTGCACTTGCTACCGTCATTAACTACATAGATAGACAAGCACTAAGTGTGCTTTGGCCATATATGGGTAGTGAAATCTACCCTGAGAAAAATGCTGATGAACTTAAACAAGTGTTAGGTACGGTAAGTGTTGTCTTCTTGTTTTCATATGCGATAGGTCAGGCTGTATTTGGTAAGATATTTGACTGGATTGGTACGCGAATTGGGTTTGTTTTATCCATAGGTGTATGGTCATTAGCAACAGCATTACATGCATTTGCTCAAGGCGTTTTAACCTTTAGTATTTTCCGTGCGCTTTTAGGTATATCAGAAGCCGGAAACTGGCCTGGTGCTGCAAAAGCTAACGCCGAGTGGTTCCCAAGTAAAGAGCGTGCGTTAGCACAAGGCATCTTTAATTCGGGTGCTGCAATTGGTGGTATTATCTCTGTGCCACTTATTGCCTATTTAGCACTGTTTTTTAGTTGGAAGGTTATTTTCGTATTAATTGGTCTTGTCGGCCTTTTATGGTTAATTCCATGGTTAGTGTTAGTTAAAGCGCCACCCATTAAACACCCTTGGATTACCGATGAAGAGCGTGAGTACATATTAACAGGGCAAAAAGCAGGCGCTGTTGAAGGAAGCGAAGTTAAAGTAGATGAATATGTACCTAGTTATGGTGAGATGTTGCGTCGTAAAGAAAGCTGGGGTGTTATTATCGCTACTGCTGCAATTGATCCAATTTGGTGGTTATTCATCGTTTGGATTCCAACATACCTAGTAGAAGTTTATAATATGGATGTTAAGGGATTAGCTATCATTGGCTGGGTTCCATATGTTGGCGCTATGTTTGGTGCGTGGTTTGGTGGTTTATTATCTCAAAACCGAATTAAAGCTGGTTGGAGTGTAAACAAAACTCGTAAAGCCGTTATTGTGTTAGGTTGTTTAATCATGTTGCCTTCATTGTTAATGTTATCTAACCCAGGTAGTGCGAACACTGCCGTGCTTATAATGGCTGCAATATTGTTTGGTTTCCAAACGTCGATTGGTAGCATTCAAACTTTACCAAGTGATATGTTAGGCAAAGACAGCGTTGGTTCGTTAGCAGGTTTTGCTGGAATGGCTGCAAAATTTTCTGCGGCAGGTTTAACAGCAATGGTTCCATTTTTGACTGCTGGTGCAAACTACCACAATGTTTTCATTCTTGGTGCGGCATTGGCTTCTATTGTAATGGTAAGTATTTTGTTCCTTTGCCCTAAAATAGAGCCATTAAAAAGTCAAAAGTAGTTTTTAAAAATTAATCATTGAGGCATATACAAGGTTTATCATGCAAAAAGTAGTACTGTTCGGCGAGTGTATGCTTGAATTAAAACAAAATGACGCAGCAACTATGCGTCATGCATTTGCGGGAGACGCATTAAATTCGGCGGTTTATTTGAAGCGTCAATTTTCTCAAATTGACGTGAGTTTTATGAGTGCAGTTGGTGACGACAGTATCAGTCAGCAAATGCTCGATGTGTTTACTCAAGAGGGTTTAGATAACTGTTTTGTTTATGCAGATAAAACAAAAGCTCCGGGTGTTTATTTGGTGCAAACAGATGAAGATGGTGAACGTTCGTTTGTCTATTGGCGTGAGAACTCAGCTGCAAGAGAAGTGATGCAGTTTGTTGACCAAGATGTTATCGACACACTTGGTTCTCAAGATTTGTTTTTCTTCTCTGGCATCAGCTTAGCTGTCATTAAGCCAGAACAAAGAGCCATGTTTTGGGACATGTTAAAACAGTTGAAACAGGCTGGTGTAAAAATAGTTTTCGATCCAAATTATCGCCCAAGGTTATGGCGTGATGAAGACGAAGCTAAAGGTGAGTTTGAACAAGCTTTTGCGCTATCTGACCTTTTATTACCAGGCATAGAAGACTTTAGCCAGTTATATCAATTAGAGTCGGTGAACGAAATCCTAGATTTTTGTCAGCCCTACCAAATTGAAGAAATTGTGATTAAAAATGGCCCTGAAAGTGTCTTTATTGCAATAGATGGACAAGTACAAGAAGTGAAGATCCAACCTGTAGCTAAAGTGGTCGATACCACTTCTGCCGGTGATTCGTTTAATGGTGTTTATTTAGGTGCAAGAATGACCGAACAAACTCCACAACGAGCCGTTGAATTAGCGTCAGCAGCCGCTTCTTGTGTTATACAGCACCCAGGTGCGATTGCCCCAGCTCAAGCTTTTAAAGACTTCATGCAATCACGTTTTGGCTAAATTGCTCTAAATTGTGAGTTTGGTGAAAAAACCATCAAACTCACAAGGTGTTGTCATAAAAAACTTGCAAGCCAAGCATTGAACGCTATAATGCCTGCCTCTTGAAGATAGCTCGATAAAGTCTTCATTAGAACAATGCCAGAGTGATGAAATTGGTAGACATGACGGATTCAAAATCCGTTGCCTTCACGGGCGTGCCGGTTCAAGTCCGGCCTCTGGTACCACTTTTACTTGTTAAGAGTAAAAGACATAAACCGACTTAATGTCGGTTTTTTTGTGTCTGGAGTTTGAGATAATCGTGGGGCAAGTCAATCACACGTCCTTGATGATCTGCACCCAATCTCAGCGTCCTTGCTGAGATGAAAAGCTAGGCGCTGCTTCGCAGCTAAAGAGTCTAGCTTTTCCCCTGATGAACAGCTCCCAGCTTTTGCTGTGTTATACATTCTCCGGTGTGGGATGTTGCCAATCTCCTTGGTAAGGCCTAGAAAGAAGTGCGGTGCCTTCTGGATCGTCTAATACCGTTCTGGTTTTTGGATCATATCGAAGGCTTCGGCCAAGTTGTAAAGACAAGTTGGCTAAAATACAACAAGCACTTGATATATGGCCTTGTTCTACGTCTGCATTGGGTTTCTTGCGGCTTTGAATCGCTTGTATCAAGTCTTGTTTGTGGAAAGCACTTAATTCATCGAACGCTTCTTCCCAGTTATCAAAATCAATATTTTCTAAGTCTTTTGAGCGAGACATCAAATGGTAACCTTCTTTTGGTGAGCCATCATTGGGTTCGAATTCATAGCCAAATAAATTGACGGTTAAAGTGCCTTTGGTGCCAACAAAACGAGCAGCCCATTGATCGGTCCAATGACGTTGCGGTATGGGAGATTTTCCCCACATTCGATGCTCCCAAGTGACAGTAAGGTCGGGATAGTTAAAGACACTTGTTTGTGTGTCTGTGCGGCTGCCTGTGGCGTTTTTATTCACAAAAATTCCGCCGCTGGCACTAATTGAAGTGGGCCAGTTTATATCTAGCATCATTCTGACCATATCAAACATATGTACGCCCATGTCACCCCCATATCCGTTGCCGTATTCTTTAAATCGACGCCAGCCAGATTTTTCCATAGGGGCTATGTAATCAACTTTGGGAGCAGGTCCCGCCCACATGTCGTAATCTAAATGTTCGGGTGGTTTTACACTATCGAATTTTTTATCAGATTGGTGTCCATAAAAATAGGACTCAACAAGTGCCACTTTGCCTAGTTTACCGCTATCAATATATTTGGTTTTTGCTTCTTTTTGAATTGGGCTACTGCGGCGTTGCAGATTAACTTGCACTATACGTTGGTATTTTCGAGCCGCTGCTACTACGGATTCGCCTTCTATGACATCTATGCTAACCGGTTTTTCTAGCAATAAATCGGCCCCCGCTTTCATTGCAGCTATGGCTGGCAATGCATGCCAATGATCAGGTGTGGCGATTATCACAATGTCGTGATGCCTTGCTTGAAGCATTTGGCGATAATCAGCATAGGTGTTGGGTGATAATTTTTGATATTTGGCAACCTTCTCCATGGTGTTAGTCAACATTTTCTGGTTCACATCGCAAAGTGAATGCACTTGGATACTGGCATTTTTATGCAGCAATTCTAAATTAATGTTACCAAACCAACCGCAGCCAATTAGACCTACCGACAAAGGTTGTGTGGTATCGGCGGCAAAACTCTTGGTCGAAGCTGCTACAACGGCGCTGGTTGCGGCTATGGAAGAGAGGAAGTTTCGGCGATTCATTGTGGCACCATTTTATTTAAAGTGAGTAGTATCCACCCTAGCAGATAGTGCTGAAAATGCTCAAGGTTACTTTATACCAATTCCATTAAATAACTGTACACTCAGAACGATCCAGCGTTTTTTGAACAAGGCGTCGGTGTACTTCAGGCATCCTGCCTTTCGCTAAAGCCAGCAAAGCTGTTCAAAAATATTCCAGATATCTTTGTGCAGGAATGGTTATTCCCTTTCAAAAACCAAGAACGAAGTGCAAAATACGCTGGAACGTTCCCTTGGGCGAGTTTTAAAAGCACATATTCTGCGTTCTTCGAACTCAAAAGAGCACCACTATTCTTTCGTTCAAACGCCTTGATTATATGCTTGTAAATTCTCGCTGAGGGTGCAGTTATTTAATGGAATTGGTATTAGAGTTTGAACGTGTGACTCCTTGCCTAAAGCCGATTTACAGTAAAATAGTCGATGTTGAGCGTTTCCGAATTGCCGCTAACATTAATTTTTTTAGCTTAAAATTGAGTTTTGGCTATCTGCATTACTTTCTAATTTGATTAATTATCTTGAGTAGTTTTGTATTTTAGTTAGTTTTACGTAAACTAGTCTGCTGGAGAGTAGGCAGATTGCACAGGAGTTTTAAGTAAGTGGCAAAAAAACAAAAAGAAGCCCCCGCTATAGAGCGTGAGTCGGCAAAGCCATCGTCAAATCAGGGGGTATCCCTAAATAGAGCCGCCTATGACAAAATTCTTAAATGGGTTTTTGACGGACGATTAGCACCCGGTGCGTTTATGTCACAGAGTGAACTTTCTAAGTCGATGGATATTCCAATGCAGCCATTAAGAGATGCGTTGCGTGTGCTCGAAAGCGAAAAAATGCTCATTATCCATCCAAGGTCGGGCATACAGTTTAGAAAACCTGATTTAGAGTTTATCCGTGCGACTTATCAATTTCGTTCAATCATTGAAAGCGCTGCCGCACGTCACTTTGCCCAGTACGGTCATGAAAGTGTAATCACTGATTTGATTGACGAACACCATAAGTTAATCGAAAAACTAGCTCAAGAGGGTATTACTAAAGGCATGTTAGAAGACATAGAAGCCATAGAAATGAAATTTCACGGTACTATGATTTCAAGTTTAAAAAATGAATTTGTTGAGGTGACGGCAACCCGCCTGAAATATTATATAAAGCTTATTCAACTAGAACATCACTTTACACCCAATTTAGTCAAAAGTTCTTTACTAGAACACATTGAAATACTGCAAGCTTGTTTAGATAGAGATCAAGAAGCGGCGTCACATGGATTACTTTTACATTTTAAAGAAGCGCTACATCGCCACATGGGAATGTTTTAAAATAGCGATTTAATTTGTTCTATTTGTTGCTGCAGTAACAAGCTAACAGAATGGGGCATGATTGCATGCTCAATTTGGTTGTTTATTATTGCGCTGCACACCTGTGTTGCTTCGTGGTTCAATCCCCACCCTAAAGAGGCGTCATTAAATTCCTCAATTTTTTCATCTAGTTGATATAGAGCGCAAGATTTCGCCCGCCAGAAATTTGGAATTTTGATGTAACCCTTGTCACCAATGATTAACGCTGCATTTTGTAAACGACATTGAAAAGATGTGGCTAACGAAAGTGTTACCTCATTGGCTTTGGCTAATATGACCAGATCATTATCTACGCCTGTTTTAGCAAATTGCACTTTAATATTCACTTCACTAAGCGGTGCAGGTTTAAAACAGTGAGCTATGGCTAGTGGATAAATGCCCATATCGAATAAACAACCTCCGGCTAACTCAGGGTTATACATTCGACCTTTAGGTTCGTAGGGCACAGCATACCCAAAATCAGCTTTGATATGTTTTATATTGCCAATACGACCTTGTTCAACCCACTTTTTAGCTTGTAACACAGCAGGCAGAAAGTAGCTCCACATGGCTTCCATTAGAAATAGATTTTTCTTCTTAGCTAAACATGAAAGTGTTTTAAATTCTTTACTGCTAATAGTGATGGGCTTTTCACATAACACATGTTTATTCGCCATCAAGGCTGCATAGACTTGTTGAAAATGGAAATTATGTGGTGTCGCGACATATATGACATCTATTAAAGGATCATCAAATAACGCTTGGTAACCTTGGTAAACCTTTTCAATATTATGTTTTTGTGCAAACTGCTCAGCATCTTCGAGCTTTCTTGCGGCAACAGCAGTTACTTTGGCATTCTCTACAAATGGCATGTCGGTACAAAATTTATCAGCAATTTGACCGGTACTGACTATTCCCCAGTTTAATATTTTAGTTTGATGCATTTTTCTACCAAGTGAGAGGGTAAGGTTGTTACTTAAGATATTTCAATTTTCATTATTGAAATATCTTAAGTCTGGGGAAGCCGATTATATAGCTAAAAATCTATGCACAGCTTGGCTTAAGCTCTTTAATCGCTTGCTCTGACAGAGTTAGGCCATGTCCTGAATCATCGGGTAACAAAATATAGCCATCTTTTACGGCAAAAGGTTTGTCGATTATATAGTCCCAATTCAGCATGGAATGTTCTGTATAGACGGTTTCAGGTAACGCAGAAGCAATATGTGCTCCCATTTCCATAGGTGTGTTTCCTAGGGCAATAGGAATGCCTTTTTCTGCACATAACCAGCCTATTTTTAATGCTGCTGAGAAGTCACCATGAATATTTAGGATATCAGCGGCGTTGTTATCGACTAGGGCTTTTTTACCACTTAAAGGCAGATATTCACCTGCGTTTAAATAAGTATCTTTGAGTCCGGCTTTGACCTCTTGCAGGCCCGCTATATCATGTCTCAAGATTGGATCTTCTATCCAAAATATATCTAACCCAGCCTTTTCGTAAGCTCTAATTTTAAATATAGCTTCTTTAGGAGACCAAGCTTCATTGGCATCAATCATCAACAATTTATCTTTACCGATAATTTCCGACACTAACTGTAATCTTTTAATATCCCATGCTAATTCAGAGTGCCCAACTTTTACTTTATAGCCACTAAAATTATGTTGGAGTGCTGAGGTATAAAAATTTGTCACTTCTTGATCAGATAGATGAAAGCATACACCGCTACCATAAGCTTTGACTTTGCCCTGATCCCCGCCAAGCAATTTGAATAAAGGTAAGTTCACTCGTTTTGCCGTTAAGTCCCACAAAGCTTGATCTATGGCTTGGTCCAAGTGATAAGGAAGGTGCTGTATGTTACCTCCTCTGGGTCTTGATATCTTATGGATCAGGGCTTCTGGTGATTGACCAAGTATGCCATCTAAGCAAGTCGATTCTAATATGGATTTTATAACATTAGCACTAGGTAAAGGCGCAGTTAGAGATTGGAAAAAACCTAATCCGGATAAGCCATTAGTATCAAAAATTTGCAATGCACCAATCCACACATTGGTTGAGGTGATTTGAGAATCACCAATGACCCTATCCCTAGGGTAATCAAAGCAATGGATGCGAATGTTTTTAATGTTAGAAATCATAATGTTCCTGTTTAATAATGTGTATAAAGTGGCAATGCATTTATTAAAAGCCCCATAGTCCCATGGCTCTTTTGATTGACTTGGCTAAGTGATCGTCTAAACATTCAAGGGCTTTAATTTGGTCTCTAGCAGCAATGGCGTTTATCAACTCAAGGTGTTCTTTTATAGAGCTAGAAATCATCTCTTCAGAAGCTAAATCTAAGCGATCTAACCGTGTGAGTCTGATTAAATCTTCATTAGCTAAGTAAGATTTAGTGATGATTTGGTTATCCAGTGACAAGATGAATTTTTTATGTAATTCAGAATCCAACTTAGCTAACTCTGTTTGTCCGTTAATCTTGCTAGACGGGGAAGATATTGCCTGTTGTAGCTCGATATGTCGGGTCTTAAAACTTTGGATTTCGGCATCAGTAACAGAACGAATATATGACTTTAATCCTTCTCTTTCGAGAATGACTCTTAGTTGATAAGTATTTCTTGTCAGTGCAAAGTCGGTATCTATTATCTGTATACCACTTCTTGGGAAAACTTTAATCAACCCCTCCGACTCCAACTTATTAATAGCCACTTTGATTGGGCTAATGGCCATATCGAGCGTTTTAGCCACTTCTCCTTGGGTATAAGTTTTTCCTCTTATAATGTTGCCGCTTAATATCCCTTCTTTTAGTTTATTATATGCGTCTTCACTGAGTTTTAACTTATTGTCTGATATATCAGATGCTAGATTCATTTTTTGCCTTCGGCTTCCATCGAATTACATAGTGATTGTATAGTCAACACTACGATTAGTGGGTTTTTGTATACTTAATGAGGCCTGGTTCGTACTTGTTATGAAATGATATGCTATTAAACATATTGTAATTCCAGCATTAATTCTGGTTCATTAAGTTTCACTGTGGTTATCAATTTAGCTTAATGATATATTGAAAGTCAATATTAAAATCATTTTAAGTGAATGTTAAAATATTAACAAATAGTGTTGATATTTTAAAAGGTCTGTGTAATATTTGATTACATAGGTTGAGTTGGTGATGAATATCGTTATCTCGACATTAAAACAATAATGGGGAGCACACATGAAATTTAACAAATCTATTCTCGCAACTGCTATTACTTCAGGGTTGCTATTTACACACTTTAATATTGCTGCTCAAGACGCAGGCAATGCCACTACCAAAGCCGATGACACAGAAGTCATCGAAGTAGTAGCAGGGATTAGAGGCAGCATCATTAATTCGCAAAACCTTAAGCGTAGTGCTCAAGGTGTGGTTGATGCCATTACCAGTGAAGACCTAGGTAAATTTACAGACGACAACATTGGTGCCGCTATAGCTCGGATCCCAGGCGTGCAAATTCAACGTAATGATAACGGGATTGGCGGTGATCGTGCTTCAATACGTGGCATGGGGCCATTATTTGTTAATACGACTGTGAATGGCCGAACACCTTTATCTCATGGTGATGAAGGTATTGGTAACATTCGCCAGTTTAACCTTGATGTCATTCCTACAGAGATTATTAGTGGTGTTGCAGTACGTAAAATGCCAACAGCCGCTACCATTGAAGGTGGGATAGGCGGTTCAGTAGAGCTGCAAACAATGGAGCCATTAAAAGCTAATAGTTTATATAAGAATAATAAAAATTACGGTGGCGTAGTGACTGTCTCTGCTATTAATGACAGTTTGACTGAAGATTGGTCACCTAAGTTTTCTGGTGTGTTCGGCGCTAAAAATGCTGATAATACTTTGGCTGGTTATGTGGCTATAGTGACCTCTGACGCTGATTATTCGGTAGACGAAGCATTTACCCGCGCTCAAGAACGAGATATTCAAATTGATACAAACGGTGATGGTATTGCCGACAGAGTTGAAGAAGGTGTGATATCTCATAGTCGTATATCGTTGAACGCAATTCGTGGAAGTAAAGAACGTCAATCTGTGTCTTACGGACTTGAGTGGCAAGCAAAGGACGATTTAAAACTTGGCGTTAACGGTTATACCTCCACCTATGATGTTTATTCTCAACGTCCAACAGTCGATTTATTCTTTGATTACAATGGTGTATTTGATCAAAGTGCCATTGGAATTGAAAATAATTTTGTGCAGTCAGTAAATGGTGCAGGTGTTACCAACCCGGGTGGAGACTTTAAAGTAGAAAATTTTGATCTGTTGTTTGATAACTTGTCTGAAAACAATGTGATTGGTTTTAACGCTGTTTATGGCGACTATAGCGATTTCACGTTAAAGGCTGACATTTCTTATTCAAGTGTGGAGTTTGTTCAAGATTTGCGTTTAGGGATCATGGGCGCTTATGGACTTGACCCAAGTGATTTCCGTTTTGATGGAACCGGAGACGTACCTTCTTTTAGCTACGGAAGCGAAGTTAACGATCCAGATTCTTATGTTAGTGTGGGCTTTTTTGGTCGAGATCGTCGAGGAAACAATGAGCAGTTAGCCATAAAGTTAGATGCGGAGTGGGTACTTGATGATGGTGTGAAGATTAAAGCAGGTGTTCGTCGAGCAGATACTGAAATTGATGTGCGTGAAACGGGTCGATTCACCTTAATATGGGATGACGCTGATTTAGCTGCCGCATCATTTGATGGAAGCGTAACTGAGCCATTGTTTCCAGGCTCTGGCATTAACTTCGACCAATATTTGGTTGCTGATTACGACGCACAAGCCGCATTGTTCTCAAGTGTTTTCAACGAAAGAGCTTCCGATGCCGCTGTTAATGGGTCGTTGTTAAATGCTAATGACAGTGCAGGATTGCCGCTAGATAAAGCCAATTCATTTGTAGTTGAAGAAAAAACTACGGCCTTTTATGTGCAAGCAGATTTGGACGGTGATATTGGTGATAGATACTTTACAGCGAACATGGGTGTACGAGCAGTGGCAACAGACCGTACAGTTTACGGTTTTCAATCGACTCGTATAGTGAACTCTGTGAACGCAGTGGTTGAAGAGTTAGGCAATGTGGGCGCGGAAGCAGATAATACTGATTTTCAAGTCTTACCCAGTGCAAACTTTATGCTTGAGTTAAATGAAAATACGCAATGGCGTGTTGGTTTGGCAAAAACCATGTCTCAGCCTGAATATACTGACTTAAAGGTTAACGGTTCGGTAAATTTACAAGACACAAGCGGTATCGGCTACGACTCTACTATTAACTCAACGGCTGAAATCGGTAATGCTGACTTGAATCCATACACAGCATGGTCATTTGATACAACGTTAGAATACTATACAGATGAAGGTAGTGCTTTATTTGCCAGCCTTTTCTATAAAGATGTATCAGACTTCGTATTACGTGAAGCGCGAACTGATGTCGCCATTGATGGATATAATCAATTGTTTGACACCACTCAGCCAATTAACGTGGCTAAAGGGCAGGTATACGGACTTGAGCTCGGTGGAAATATTGTAATGGGGGATTTCGGTCTGCAAGCTAACTATACCTTTGTAGAGTCTGAATTTGAAAATCTAGATAACAATCCTTTGTTAGATAATGGTTTCCCAGGTGCTTCAAAGCATAATATCAATGCGATTGCGTATTACGAAACAGAGCAATATTCAGCTCGTTTAGCCTACATCTACCGTGACGATTATTTCCAAGCCCTTGGCGGCGGATTTGACCGTGCTAACCAACCAGCATTTGGTGAAGGTTCAGGACAAATAGATATGAACTTCTCGTACAGTGTGAATGAAGACATTGACGTGAGTTTAAATCTTATTAATGTAACGGAAGAAAACTCTCGTAATTACATCAACGAAAGTACTAATTTCCGAGATTATGTGACTCGCCCAAGAACAGCTGTGTTGAGTGTTCGTGCGGCTTTTTAATTAAAAGTGTGTGGTTAGAAAATGACGCTAGGGTTTAGCGTCATTTTCTTTTTTTTAATGTACGAATAAATATGGTTGAAATAGCAGTGCTCCATTCAATAGATTACTACGTTATCGGTATTTACCTCGTTTTGTTAATGGCCGTTGGTTTATTTGTCTCCATGCGACAAGCTAAAAACAGTAGCTTATTTGTCGGTGACAAAAGAGTTGGTTTTGCCAGCATAGGTATGTCTATTTGGGGGACCAATATTGGCCCTTCATTTTTAATTGCCAGTTTTGGCGCGGCATACAGCTCAGGTATGTTGATTGCTAATTTTGAATGGTTCGCTTGGATATTTTTATTTTTATTGGCAATGGTGTTTACGCCGTACTATTTATCCTTAAATATCACCACTATTCCACAATTTATTAAACGTCGTTTCGGCGAAACCATGTACCGTCTTCTTACCGCTTATTCTTTGCTCACTATAGTGATTATTTGGTTGGGCGGTGGTTTGTATGTAGGTGGTTTGTTGTTCTCTCAATTTACCGGCTGGGAATTATGGGCGTCTGTTGCCTTGTTATTAACTGTGGCAACCAGTTTTACTGTGGTCGGCGGATTAGCTGCGGTTATCGCAACGGATGTATTTCAAACTATTTTAATGATAGTCGGCATGTCTGCCCTAACATTTATTGGTCTTTATGAAATCGGCGGAATTGATGGCTTAATGGCTAAAACCCCGCCTGAATACTGGAAGTTAATAGATTTCGACTCTGAAAGTGTGCCTTGGTTGGCCTTTATTTTAGGTTACCCCATTATGGGGGTTTGGTTTTGGTGTACGGATCAAACCATAGTGCAGCGAGTATTTGCTGCGAAGGACTTACCTACCGCACAAAAAGGTGTGCTGCTAGCAGGTGTACTAAAGATTCTTCCTCCTTTTATATTCATCTTGCCGGGTATTATTTTCTTTGGATTACAGCCAAATTTAGAAAACACCGATGGCGCATTTATCGCCATGGTCAGTGAGTATATGCCTGTTGGGTTTAGAGGTTTGATGATAGCTGTACTTATGGCTGCCTTAATAAGCACTTTAGATTCTGGACTTAATTCTTTTAGTACCATATTCACATTAGATTTTTACGCTCCAGTCGTGGCTAAAAATAGAGAGATGACGCACAAAGAAACCCGTATGGTCGGCCGAATAGTGACACTAGTTGCTAGCCTATTAGCGTTTTTTTGGGCCATTGCCATGGAAAATGTGGCGGCAAATCTATTTGAACTCTTACAAAGTTTGATTGCGTTTTTAGCGCCACCTCTTACCACCCTGTTTGTGGTGGGCTTATTTTGGCGACGTGTTACTTCAACAGCAGCCATTTACAGTTTTGCTATTGGTTGTATCACTTGTATCTCCATAGGATTTTTAAGCGTTAATGGGGTGACCTTTGGGTTGTTTGAACATTGGCCGCATTTCTTAATGTTATCTTTTTATCTGTTTCTTTTTACCTCAGCTCTGACCATTGTTCTGTCTTTGTTGACTCAGCATTCTGCGGAAGAAGAGTGTTTACCTAGCTACAAAGAACTTTCAGAGAACAACAAAACGTCCAAAAGTATATGGCGTGGATGGGCAATTTTGGCTTTGATCATGATTGGTTTATATGCTGGTTTTCAATACTTATCTACCGGTAAAGGGGGGGTAAATGAACCTACAGCAGCAGAAGTGGTTCCCGCTGAGCCTAATTCACAGTCTAAATCCACAGCTGAATCTAAGCTCAATTCTAATCCTAACGAGGTCGCTGTTTACCGTGGTCGTACACCAGAATTTGATGGTTATATTTCTGAAAATGAATACCAAGACGCAACACTCATTAGCGGAATTAAAGATTGGACACCACAGTTTTCAGCCGTTCTGGACTCGGCTGACTTGTCGGGCAAAGTGTGGATCAAACATGATGAGGAATTTTTATATTTCGCTTTTGATATCACTGACAATAAATTGTACGCCATTGATACCGAACGTTGGTTGCCTGAAGAGAATGTAAATGCTCACAAACTTACGCGAGAAGGTTTTCCTTGGTTTGGCGATAGTGTGGAAGTCTTGATTAATGCTCAAAACCAATATAGCCAAGATGATGGCGAGTTAAATAAAGGAAATGGGCATAGTTGGCAAATGGTGGTCAGTACGCATAAATCTCGTTTGGGTGGTGTTGGCGTAGCTGGCCTAATGGAAGGTGAAGAACGTTCAATGGAGTCGGCCTGGAACAATTACCAACAATGGATAATGACTAAAGCTATGGAAGCCAAAGTACAATTCAAACCTGATGGAAAGGGCTATACGGTTGAATGGAAAATACGCCCTGATCCCTGTTTAGAAATCTCGCCTGGACTGTTTTGGTCAGCCGATATGCCCGTGACTAAAATGGGCTTAAATATTGCGGTGGGTGATTTAGATGATAAACAAGATGGAGCAGGTAATTGGGGAAATTTTCACCATGAGAATTGGTGGTCTGGCGAAAAAGATAAACGCACTTGGTTAAAGCAGTGGGGCACCATGATCCTACACGGCGGCGTTAAACCTTAAAAATAGTCGTTAGCTAAAATTAGAGTTAGAAGTAGCTAAGTTGTAACGGGCTAATCATAGATAAACACTTTGTTATCAAAAGTGTTCTTGCAGGAGATAATTCAACCATGTCCACTCTACCCACAAGACGGATAGGTCAAACTGATCTAGAGGCATCGACTCTAGGATTTGGAGCGGCCTCTTTAGGTAATTTATATAAAGCCGTATCTGATGATGAGGCCAAAAAAACGTTAAAAGCCGCGATTGATTTAGGCATAAACCTTTTTGATACGGCACCAAGGTACGGGCTTGGATTAAGTGAAAGGCGGGTAGGGGATGTTTTACGCTCTGTTAACTCGAATGATTATGTTTTATCGACCAAAGTGGGCCGGATACTCACGCAAGACATTAATGCAGACACAGCAAAGTTGAGATACGGGTTTGATACACCCATGCCTTTTGATGCTCATTATGACTATACCTATGATGGCATTATGCGTTCATTTGAAGATAGCTTACAGCGTTTAGGTTTGGCTAAAATTGATATTCTATTGGTGCATGATATTGGACCTGATACCCATGGTGCGCAGGACGAATATTTCTATCAGCAATTTCAAAATAGTGGTTACAAGGCATTAGCAGAATTACGTCATCAAGGGTTGATAAAAGCTGTTGGGCTTGGCGTTAATGAAACTGAAATTTGTGAGAGGGTAATGGAACTTGGACAGTTTGATTGCTTTTTATTGGCCGGTCGTTATTCCTTGCTAGAACAACAAGCGTTAACGAGCTTTTTGCCAAAGTGTGAAGCGCATGGTGCCTCTATTATATTAGGGGGCCCTTATAATTCGGGTATTTTGGCAACGGGTGTAAAAGGGCAAAGTGTTCCAACTTATAATTATGAACCCGCTCCTCAGGCCATCATTCAAAAAGTATCAGACATTGAAGATGTCTGTAGTGAATTTGATGTATCTTTAGCTGCCGCAGCATTGCAGTTTCCATTAGCCCACAAAGCTATCGCCACCGTAATTCCAGGTATTGGTAGTGTAGATAGGGCAATAAAAACACATCAGTTATTTTCAGAATATATTCCCTTTGAGTTTTGGCAGACATTAAAAGATTTTGGATTACTACAACAAGAAGCCCCAGTGCCTAGAGAAAACCTGTTATGACGCTTATACAGCCATTAGAAATAGTCGATAGTCACCTACACTTTTGGCAGTTGAGCCGAAAAGATTATTTTTGGCTTTCTGCAGAATTAGGTGACTTGTATCAAGATTTTTTACCAAAAGACTGGCAGCAAACAACCCTAGGCTTGAGTGTGAATAAGGCAGTAGTCGTACAAGCGGCTCAGACAGACGCAGAAACTGATTTTTTGTTGGCTTTAGCAACAGAAAATAAAGTTATAGCTGGGGTTGTGGGGTGGGTGAATATGTTGGATTCACCCTTACTCGTGGCCAATCGATTGCTGATGTTAGCAGGAAATACTGCTTTCAAAGGGATTCGGCCCATGCTTCAGGATATTGAAGACATTAATTGGATTCTAAAACCCAACTTTGAGCCAATATTTGAGTTGCTGGTGGAGCATCAGCTCACTTTTGATGCTTTAGTACGGCGAGAACATTTATCTGCAATTTTTGCAATTGCTAAAAAATACCCAGGTTTAAATATCGTGATTAACCACTGTGCGAAACCTAGTATTAGTCAAAATGAATTTGAGCTTTGGGCTAAGGCTTTGTCAGTGTTTTCAGAGCTTTCTAATGTGTATGTGAAAGTTTCAGGATTACCCACCGAAGCCAGTAAAACCCAGCAAAATATTATTTATTTCACTCGGTATTTTGAGCATGTATTAAGTGTTTTTGGGGTTAGGCGAATGATGTGGGGCAGTGACTGGCCTGTGGTTAATCTTAACAGTAGCTATAAAAATTGGTTTGAACTCAGCCAACGTTTAGTGAGTGAATTGGCGTTAGATGAGCAAAGTCGTTTTTGGTCTGGCACTGCTAGCGAGTTTTATCGGCTTAAATAAGAGTAAACAGCATGAAAAAAGAGAATAAAACCGCCCTCGTAACAGGTGGTGGTAGTGGCATAGGTCAAAGTATATGTCTACGCCTAGCGACAAAGGGAATCAAAATATTGGTTGTGGATCTGGACTTAGATGCAGCCAACGAAACCGTCAATAAAATCCGTAACCAAGGTGGAGAGGGTAAAGCTGTTAAGTTAAATATTGCTAATCATGGAGATGTAAAAAGAGTGTTTGCAGACTTATGCCAACAACAGCCTATCGATATCTTAATTAATAACGCGGGTATCGCTCATGTGGGAAATATTGAACAAACTACAGAAGCTGATTTAGACCGTTTATACCAGGTTAATGTTAAAGGTGTTTATAACTGTGTCTCGGCATGTATCGAAAGCATGAAACAACAAAAAAGTGGTGTGATTATTAATATGGCATCTATCGCCTCTTCTGTAGGAATTACAGATAGGTTTGCTTATTCAATGAGTAAAGGTGCCGTCTTGACTATGACCTATTCTGTCGCACGGGATTACATTCACGACGGCATTCGATGTAATTGTATTTCACCCGGCAGAGTTCATACCCCCTTCGTCGATAACTTTTTAAACGAGAACTACTCAGATAACCGAGAAGAAATGTTTGAAAAATTATCAAAAAGCCAACCTATTGGCCGTATGGGGGAGCCTCAAGAAATCGCTGCTCTGGTTGATTATTTATGCTCTGATGAGGCTGCATTTATTACGGGTAGCAATTTCCCAATAGACGGTGGCTTTGTCACCTTGAATAACTAACCTAAGCTCGGGTTAACTAGTATCCCCAATTTGGAAGAGACAAAATTAAATGAAATTACTTCGTTATGGGCCCAAGGGCCAAGAAAAACCAGCAATTATCGATAATCAGGGACTTATTAGAGATTTATCTGCTTATGTAAGTGATATTAATGGAGATTTTTTTAGCAAAAACTGGATTAAAAAAATAGCCTCGTTAGATTTAAGCGCCTTACCAGTAGTTGATAAAAATCAACGAATAGGCCCAGTGGTTTCTAAAGTAGGGAAAATGATCTGTGTAGGGCTAAATTATGCGGATCATGCTGCAGAATCAGGTATGGACGTACCACCAGAGCCCGTTTTGTTTTTCAAAGCAACCTCATCAATTATCGGACCTAATGACGCAGTCGTTTTACCCCCTAAGTCAGAGAAAAGTGATTGGGAAGTTGAGCTAGGAGTGGTGATCGGCAAAGAAGCGAAATATGTTTCTGAAGAAGATGCCATGGATTATGTTGCTGGATTCTGCGTGGTGAATGATTTATCAGAGCGCGAATATCAAATTGAGCGAGCAGGTCAATGGTGTAAAGGCAAAGGATGTGACACCTTTGGCCCAGTGGGTCCTTTTTTAGTTACACCAGATGAAATTGAAGATTCTAATAATTTAAGTATTTGGTTAGAGCTTAACGGCAAGAAAGTTCAAAACGGTAATACCAACACTATGGTTTACAAAGTGCCTTTCCTAGTGCACTACATTAGCCAGTTTATGAGTTTACAACCGGGTGACATTATTAGCACGGGAACACCTCCCGGCGTGGGTTTAGGTTTTAATCCACCTATTTACCTAAAAGAAGGCGATGTGATGCGTTTGGGTATTGATGGTTTAGGTGTTCAGCAGCAAACAGTTGCACGTTACAAAGGCTAATAAAGATTAGTGTTAATTACATTACATCATCTCTTGATGGGGGTTAATGCGGCAGCAATAGCCCCCTCACAATCTAGGTAGCGCAGTCAATCTCTGGCGCTGAAAAACTAAATTCTATTATATCCGCCTGTTAGCTTAACCTCCCCTCCTTGTTTAATACGGATTGATATTTAAATCCTTCTACGCGTTTTACTGAAAGATAAATCAATAATGGGAAAGTCATTCCCTTATTAATCCTAATTACAATTGTGAGTGCCGGTTTGTTAATTGGCTGTAGTCAACCTGAAAAAGAACAGCCTTGGAATACACGTTTTTGTCTCAAAAACTAATGGATTAATCACATTTATGGCAGCTAATAGCTATGCACCTAAAGCGATTTAGCTGCCATAAAATTTACTACTTCTGGCTTTTAAGCTCGTTTATAAGTGCAATCATTGCTTGATTAAACAGGGTTAGTTGGGCATTCAGGGTAGGGTCGTTTTCCTGTGTTTTATTAAACAAAGCGCCTTCTAACGTTTTCGCTAGTTTTGCTAAGTTGTATGCGCCTATGTAGGCAAGAGCAGGATGCATGTCGTGAATGACTTTGTAAATACCGGGGTAGTCATGTTCTTCGATGAAGGTACTTAAGGTATTAATGACAGGTTCTTTCTCAAGAAAATCGTCCAAGATGCTGGCAAAGCTCTCTTGGTCCACAAATAGCTTTTGCATGGCATTTTTGTGATCCATTATCAGCAATGTTTCGATTGAGGGAATGGTTTTTTCCTCAATATTGGGGACTGATTTTTGTGTTAGTACGGGTGAACTAGCGAGTAATACCTCTGCTAAAACCTGATACAGGTAGGCTGGGTCGATGGGTTTGGTAATATGTGCTGTCATGCCTACATCGGTACTTTTTTGTATATCTTGCTTCATTGCATTGGCCGTCATGGCGATAATCGGCAAAGTACACCCAAACTCATTACGTAGGGTTGATGTGGCGGTTAGACCATCCATTTCAGGCATTTGAATATCCATCAAAATACAGTCAAACGCTTCTTGGTGTTTATAGGCTTCAATCACCTCTAGGCCATTTTCAACCAAAATAACCTCGGCTTTAGTATATTTTAAGAAACCCAGTGCCACTTTTTGATTTAGCGTATTATCTTCTGCTAATAAAATGCGTTTAGCGCTTAAATCTGGCACGTTTTGCATTTCTGTAAATTGTAATGAAGTGCTTGGTTTTATATTAAAAGTAGTTTCTTGAATAGTATTAATTAACTCACTGGCGCTAAAAGGTTTTTCAATAAAACTTTTTATGCCTAAGTCTTTGGCCTGTTGTCGCATGTGCGAAAAGTCAAATGCTGAAAGCATAATGATTTTGGGTTTGTTGGCGCTAAACTCTTGATTAATAATGGCAGCAACCTGTAGGCCATCGATATCCGGCATTTTCCAATCTAGGATTAATAGGTCATAAGGTTTTTGTTTGGTTTGTGCAAGGCGTAATTTGTTTAACGTCTGTTGTCCGCCTTCGGCTAATTCTGTACTGATATTCGCTTGTCGTAGTGTTTCTGCTATGACTTGGCGTGATAAACTTACATCGTCGGCTACCAATACATTAAGGCCAGAAAGTAGTTTTGAAGGGGAGTTAATGTGCTGGTTTTTTTCTTCTTCCAGCGGCAGGGTGAAAAAAAAGGTCGATCCAATTTGAGGCTGACTCTCAACCCAGATCTTACCACCCATTAACTCAACCAGTTCTTTACAGATAGCCAAGCCTAATCCTGTGCCACCATACTTACGTGAAATAGACTCGTCTACTTGAGCAAAGGATTGAAATAACCCCTCAATCTGGTTTTGACTGAGCCCAATACCCGTGTCTTTGACTGAAAATTCGAGCAAAACACCCTTGTCTGTTTGTTTGTTTTGTACTCTAACGGACACCAAACCATCGTCAGTAAATTTCACCGCATTGCTGAGTAAATTAACCAAAACTTGTTGAATACGTAGACCATCGCCTTTTAAATATAAAGGCACATCTCTAGCGATATGTTGAATCAGTTCAATGTTTTTCTGAGTGGCTTTTATCGATTGTAAACGAATCGCTGTACCTATTATTTTATCTAGCTGAAAATTCGTGGTTTCAATATCCAGCTTACCCGCTTCTATTTTTGAAAAGTCCAGAATATCATTGATAACACCCATCAAAGTATCAGAAGCTTCGTCAATTTGGCGCAAATTCGTCATATCTTCTATATGTTCAGCGTTTTTTTGCATCAATTTAGTCAAGCCTGAAATGGCATTGATTGGTGTACGAATTTCATGGCTCATACGGGCCAAAAAGTCTGACTTAGCATGGTTAGCTGCTTGGACTTCTTCTGAATAGGCTTGTAACCGCTGTTTATGTTTTATATTGCGGTAAATCAGCATAGTTAACATCAAAAGAATAATTAGAAGTAAAGCAATGACATATTGTTGATTCAGGTTAAGTTGTGCGTTTAATTCTTGCTCTTTGGTCAACTGAGATATTTGTTGATCTTTTTCTTGTACATCCATTTTTGCCTGGTTAAGGGCTAACTGCTGAGATTGACGTTCATTGTAACTTTGTTGGTATACCTGTCTATATTGGCTGGCATACTCATAAGCATGCTTAAAATCACCTTTGGCTTGATGTAACTCGCTGAGTTTGTCGAGTAATTTCAAAACTTGTTGTTTGTCGTTTTGGATAGGGGGGGTGTCTAACTTGTTGGTTAATTCTGCAATGGCTAATTCGGGTGTACCCTGACCCTGGTATACCTCAGCTAGTTGTAAAGTTCTTAGGCCTTCTCCAAACAAAAAACCGACTTTCTTGTCAGACTCAGCTGATTGAATAATGCTATTTAGTGCGGCTTCTAAATTGCCTTCTTTTAAATGTAACTTAGTTTTTGATGAATAAAAATTTCCGATAAAAGGGTATTCGGATTTTTTGGCTAACTCTTCTGACAGTGCAATATGGTATTTAGACTCAGATAATTGTTCGAGCTCAATTAACGCGTCACCTATTATCCATTGAGCAACAGCTTTATCAGTGTCACTATCAAATTGTTGTGCAAGTGAATAGAGCTTCTTACCGGTCATTAATACTTGCTCGTATTGGTTTAACGAGATATAAACGTTAGCTAATGAGCCATATATTCGAAGGGATTGTTTGGGGTTAATGCTATTAAATATGGCTAAAGATTCATTCAGGGAGGCTATGGCTTTAGCATGTTCGCCAACAAAATCTAAAATCAGTCCTTCAAACCTTAGGGATTTTGCAATTTCTAGTTGATTGTCAATCCTAGTTGCTGATTTTCTAGCCTCTAAAAGGTTTTTGAAAGCTTGTTGGTAGTCCTGTTTAAGAATATTTGCATAGCTTTGTAAGTTTAATAACTGGCTGGTTAAATCGTCATATTGGTTTTGTTTAATAATAGATTGGATCTGCTGCAACTCTTTGTCGGCAGTTGGCATATCTTGTTGAATGATTTTTTTTAAACCATCTAATCGTTGTATAACTTGTTGTTTTTCAGACACAGCAGAGTCAGCCTGCCCATAACAAATGGGCAGAGCTAAAAAGGTTAAAATAATGAGTTTGCTTAAATGCTTTTTAAGCAGACCAACAATTGGCATCGGTAAACCTTAATAGTCAACGGTTTTGGCAGCCTTGTCCAAGTCTTCAAAACGTTTACTAAGCTCATCCCAGTTTTTGTCATCAATAATTTTTGTGTCTACTTCAGACAAGCCATAAGTTTTGGCTGTACTAACTGGATTGGCTTTATATGCTTCAAGTAGTTTTGCGTTTGTATCTAGCTCTTCAATAAAATTAACAATTGATTTAGACATAATGTTCTCCGTTTAAATTAACAATAATAAATATGAGTAAATAATCCTTTGGTCATGTTTAACTATGACTTCCGTGATTCAATAACGACTTCTTTGGTTAAACCTAACTTGGCCAGTTTTTCTTCATCATACTCAGGCAAGCCAAGTGATGGAACAACCAAGGTTGAAATTAAAGAGGGTTTTGCACTGGGCAAATCAATCAGTGGCAACTTTTCAATTTTGGGCTCACAAACAGCAAAAGTGGCTGCCTCGTATAAAATAATTTGGTGCTGTTCGGGGTAGTGTTTTAACAAGGTATCCGTCAATAATTGCAGACCATTTTGGCAATGTTCGGCATTGAGCACAGTGTGGGTATGTTCTCCCGCTAAGCCAACTTGCCAAACGATTTGCATCATGTAGGGATCTATGTGGTATTTGCGAAATAAAAACTGAGTGGCTTCGTACGACTGGCAACCAAATTGCGCGGGATCGAGACCTAAATCGGCCACTAAACAGTCTTCTGCCGAGATACCGGGCAACATACGTGCTGGTAAGCCTAGCGCTAGTACTTCTTCGATAGCTCTATGGGATGGATTAACAAATACCCCTGGATGGCCGTAAAATGCGGCAACCACTTGTTGGCCTTGTTTTACGGCCTCTACGATACGGTCTTTCATTTGTGTGTAGGTAATACCTCTGGATTTGCCAGATTGGTATAAATCATCGAGGTTGTGACAATTTGAGTTGAGTTTTTGTACTACATTTTCACCTATTTTGTTCATTATGCCCATGAACACAATATCAGCTTCTTTGATATAGCTCTGAGTGAGAAGTGTCATCTGGCCTGAGACACTAATACCCGTGCCTACGACAACCAGAGAACCTTGAACTGATGACATATAGTTTTTATTCTTTTTATTGTTAACTAAATCTAAGTTAACAATACCAGTACTGACTTTTCAATAGTAGTGAATTTTTTTACACTCTGCGAAAAAATGGCATCGAGTTTTAATCAAATGTCTTGGCCAGCTAATGGCAAAGGTATAAAAATACGCAAACGCATGGACAATGGCTAATTGCGCATATTTCGTCATATTGGCATGCATAATTTAATCAATTGATATTTGTAAAATGTAACCAGCTACTATAAATAGTAGCTGGTTATTTATTGAGGCTTTCTAGATATTGTTACTAAAAATTCAACAATTAGTACAATTAACTTTTTGAGTTATTTACTTTCAATATAAGCACGCCAGCCGTTAAATTCGCTTATATCTTTTCCGATATCTGCTGCGTAGCCTTCGGCAATAAAGCCTGTTACAACTTGACCTGATTGCAATTCAACTTGACCGATACCAAGTGGTGCTGCAATACCTTGCACAAATGAGCCAAATTCACTGATAGGCATAGACCAAACTTCTACCTCAAACTCACTTACATTGGCTTTGTCGCCAGTGTTAATACGCAATAGAGCTGGTCGTTCTATTTTTCCTTCAACAGCATACATTCGATAGGCAGAGGCTGTTTTTGTTTTTGCCTTAAGTATTGAACCACGATCGGTAAGTTGCCAGTTTAAAGGCATGCCAGACAAGTGAGCGCCTGCAACCACTACGTCTATATAGCCTTCGCTTGGTTGCAATAAACTATCTTGTGTTTGGAAGTCAATTTGGGTGGCACCTAGTGGTAATTTATTATGGTTTCGCAGACGACTGGCTATTGTGAGTAGTTTTTGGTCCGTCATTGCTGGGCTAAACAAGGTCACCCCAAATGGCATGTTTTCATGGGTAAATGCAGTGGGAACCGCAATAGCTGCGAAATCGAGCAGGTTCATGAAATTGGTGTAATAACCCAGCTGGGAGTTACGTAAAATAGGTTCTTCAGCTATTTCGGCTAGGGTAAAGTGTCGCCCCGCCGTAGGTGACATAAATACATCTACGCTGGCCATCAGTTTATCTGCTTGCTGTTTTAAATCTTGTAGCTTGTATAAAGCCGCAAACGCATCAGTTGCTTTGGGTTTATCGCCAGCGCTAATGATTGTGCGGGTAACATCCATCATAGCTTCGGGTTTGCTACTGATAATCTCTTGAGTAGCAACATACCGCTCTGCAACCCAAGGACCTTCATACAATAGTTTTGCCGCATCTAATAAGGGTGAAAAGTCTAACTCTACTTTAGTTCCACCTATGGCCTCTAATTGTTTAATGGCATCAAAGTAAGCTTGTTCATATGGCTGACTCTCAAAGAAGGCAAGTTGTTCTGGTTGAGGCACTGCAAAGGTAAACTGGGCTGGAAAGTCAACTCGACCTTTGTTGGTCAAAGGGTTTTGGCGAGCGAAGCCATCAGTCTCATCAAACTTAGCGGCTACTTCAAATACACTTTGTGCATCTTCGGAGGTTAAGCTAAAAATACTGACACAATCTAAACTGCGACAAGCAGGCACAACGCCAGAGGTAGACAACAAACCTTTAGATGGTTTTAAACCTATTAGGTTATTAAAACAAGCTGGCACGCGACCTGAGCCAGCTGTGTCTGTGCCTAAAGCAAAACTCACTACACCTGAAGCTGTGACTATTGATGAACCTGAACTTGAACCACCGGAAATAAAATCAGGGTTAAAGCTGTTGGGCGCTGCGCCATAAGGGGAGCGTGTCCCCACTAAGCCTGTGGCAAATTGGTCCAAATTAGTTTTACCTAGTGGGATAGCGCCCGCTTCAATCAATTGTTTTACCACAAAAGCAGAGGACTCAGGTACGTAGCTGAATTCAGGACACGCCGCTGTAGTGGCAATGCCAGCTAAATCAATGTTGTCTTTAATGGCGAAGGGAATGCCCCACAAAGGGCAGTCTTCTTTAGATTTATTGCTTAGTGCTGAAACGTATGGTGCAACTTCTTCTGTTGAAAGTAGGTGGATCCAAGATTCCGGATATTGTTTAGCTTTAGTTAATAACTCAGCAATTAACGTGTCTGGCGTATAGTCACCATTTTGATAACTTTGATGTATTGCTGAAATGGTTAAATTCAAAGGTGAACTCATGGTAATTCCTTAATCTTGATTACTTTGGGCAGAAAGCACTAATAAAGGCTGACCGGCTTGAACTTGTTGGCCAGTTTCTACCAAAACTTTACTCACAGTTGCACCTTCTGGCGCTGTGATGCCAATTTCCATTTTCATGGACTCTAAGATGATCAAACTGTCTTGCTCGGCCACTGATTGACCTTGCTCTACTTCAATTTGCCAGACACTTCCAGCGGCAGTGGACTCAATGACAAACTCACCTTCTGCCAGTTTGAGATCATCCTGCTCATTATCTATTCCGGTGTCTTCTTGATAAACCAGCTGGCCATTGGCTTTCCAGTCATTCATTTCTTGTTCAAAGGCACGTTCACGCTTTTCTACAAAAGTATCAATTTCACGTTGTTGTTTTGACCATTCAATGGCTAACTCAGGCATCGATATGGCAGTTTGTTCAATCTTGGGCTGCCACTTTCCAATGGGAAAGTCAGCTCTAATTTGTTCAAGCTCTTCATGTGAAACTGGGTAAAAACGAATTTGGTCAAAAAAGCGCAATAGCCAAGGGTTTTGAAAAACCTCGGTACGGCGATAGCGATTCCACATTTGTGCGGTTCGGCCAACAAATTGATAACCACCAGGCCCTTCCATACCGTAAACACACATGTATGCACCGCCTATTCCTACTGAGTTTTCTGCAGTCCATGTTCGGGCTGGGTTGTATTTAGTGGTGACTAATCTGTGACATGGATCTAAAGGCGTGGCGACAGGTGCACCTAGATAAACGTCGCCTAAACCTAAAACTAAATAACTGGCATCAAATACAATATCTTGCACTTGCTGTATGTCTGTTAGGCCATTGATACGTTTAATAAAGTCAATGTTGGACGGACACCAAGGCGCATCTTTACGTACCGATTGCATATATTTATCAATAGCTAGTTGGCAGGCTTCGTCATCCCAACTTAAAGGAAGGTGAACAATCCGTGACGCAAATTCCAGTTGACTGGTATCACCTAAGGCAATATCTAAGGCTTTTAATTGGCTAATAAGCTGAGTGACGGAAATAAGTTGATTATCAAAGTGCACTTGCAAAGAGCGAATACCAGGTGTGAGTTCAAGTACGCCTTCAATCTTTTGGCTTTGCACACTGGTTAATAAAGCTTGCACCCGAGCTCGAAGTGTAAGGTCTAACTCTAACTCGCCATACTCTACTAATAAAAATTTATCCCCTGCTTGACGAAACACTAAATCAGGTTCGCCATCATCAGTGACTAATGTATCGAGTATTGGCGACGTCACGGGTACGGTTTGATAACTCAAATTCTGAACAGATAATTGTTCTATCTGGGTATTTTGGCTTTGTTCAATCAGCTGAGCAGCGGTTCGATCTACCAGCTCAAATTTAACTTTGTCACCGGCTTTAAATTGTCCTAGTTTCCATAAATCAGCGGATATCACTGTAAACGGACAAACAAAGCCTCCTAAGCTTGGTCCATCTGGACCTAATATAACCGGCATGTCACCAGTAAAATCTACGGTACCAAAGGCGTAAGCATTATCGTGTATATTCGATGGATGCAGCCCAGCTTCTCCTCCCGTTTCTCGTGCCCACTCTGGTTTAGGACCAATTAAGCGAATACCTGTGCGACTAGAGTTGTAATGCACTTCCCATTCATGTTGATGAATAGTTTGGATGTCTTTTTCTGTGAAAAAATCCGGTGCGCCATGGGGGCCTGACATCACTTTTAGTGACCAAGTATTATCAATTTTTGCAGCCAGCTCGTTTGGCGTAGATAGTGGCTGAACATTATTGAGAGTATGTTCTGGTAGTTGAATAAAGTCGCCAGTGCGCAAGGCTCGACCACAATGTCCACCAAATTGGCCTAAGGTGAAGGTACTCTTACTGCCTAAATATTCTGGACATTGAATACCACCACTTACAGCTAAATAGGCTCTTGCTCCAGCGTCTTTCACCGAGCCAATTTTTAGTGTTTGTCCTGCTGCTATATCAATCACTTGATTCATTGCGTAAGTTTTTTCATCTACTGCAATATCTATTTCTGCACCGCACACCATCACCTGACTTTTTTGATGAAAGGTGAGAGTAGGTCCTTGTATTGTGATTTCTAACCCCGCTGCTTCTTGGGGGTTACCCAGTAAACGATTGGCTAAATTAAAAGAATAGAAATCGAAGGGGCCTGATGGCGGCACACCAATATCCCAATAACCTGTGCGTGCTGGGTAGTCTTGAATTGTGGTCATAGTGCCGGCTTTGATCACTTCAAAACCATTAAATTGAGCTTTGATATTATCTAAGGTGCGGGTAAACACTTTTCCTTGATTGAAAATATCTGAGCCCAATATGTCATTTACATAATGAATGTTAGTTACTATGCCATATACGTTACTAGCCGATAGACTGCCGGCTAAATGTTGGATAGCGGTTTGTCGATCTTCTGATTTAACAATGACCTTAGCTATCATAGGATCAAAATAAGGTGACACTTCAATACCTGCTTCTACCCAGTGGTCAATGCGTAGGGTTTGTGTATCGGTTTGATATTGTTCTGGCCATTCAACTTGGGTTAATAATCCAGAAGAAGGTTGGAAGTTTTTTGCAGGATTTTCAGCGTAAATTCTAGCTTGTATTGCATGGCCATTACTTACCAAGTTATCAATCGGGGCTAGATCCGTTGCTTGTAATGCGTCTCCTTTAGAATACCCATCATCAAAGGCTATCTGCAACATCCATTCAACTAAGTCTACGTTGAAACAAAGTTCAGTAATTCCGTGCTCTACCTGTAAGCGAGTGTTTACTTCTAAAAAGTAAAACTGTTGGCTGGTTTGATCAAAAATGTACTCAACTGTCCCCGCGTTTAGGTAGTTAATCGACGTCATTAGCTGTTTAGCTGTAGCGTACATTTGTTGCCTGATTTCATCTGACAAGTTTGGAGCAGGGGTTTCTTCCACAACCTTTTGATTACGTCTTTGACTAGAGCAATCCCGCTCTCCTAAAGTCACTACTTGACCTGCACCATTACCCACAACTTGCACTTCAATATGTCTGGCTTGTTGTACGAATTTTTCGAGAAAAACACCGTCATTTGAAAAATTTTGTGCGCCTAAATATTTTACATTGGTAAAGGCTTTTTCTAGTTGGCTTTGGTTATCACAACGTTGCATACCTATGCCGCCACCACCTGCGGTACTTTTCAACATAACCGGATAACCTACTTGCTCGGCAAAGTCGATAACTTCAGGTAAATCTGCTAACAAACCACTGCCAGGAACCAAAGGCACGCCTGCTTGTTCGGCCAGCTCTCTCGCCTGATGTTTTAAACCAAAGTCGATCATTTGTTGTGGGCGAGGGCCAATGAATATAATGTTTTGTTGTTGTAATAAATCACAAAATTCCGCATTTTCACTTAAAAAACCATATCCAGGGTGAATAGCGTCTGCACTTGTTTTTTTGGCGATATCTATGATTTTTTGTTGATCTAAGTAGGTTTGACTTGCAGGGCCTTGGCCCAAACTAAAGGCTAAGTCAGCTTCTCGTACATGTAATGATTCTCTATCTGCTTCGGCATATACGGCAACACTTTTGATACCTAGCTTTTTAAGCGTACGAATGATTCGGCAGGCAATAGCTCCGCGATTGGCGATTAATACTGTGTTAAACATAATAACAGACTCAAAACTGTGGGCCGTCCCACTGATTACTCGAGCTAGATAGGTCGTCCTAACTAGCTTAAACCTTAAACTCTTAGCTAGCTTGGTCCCAAATCAACACTTCAACTGGGGTAGGGTTGTATGCATTACATGGATTGTTCAATTGCGGACAATTGGATATTAGGACTATGGTGTCCATCATGGCTTCTAGTTCAACATACTTACCAGCGCCACTAATACCATCAGCAAAACTGAGACCGCCTTTTGCAGTAATAGGCACATTCATGAAAAAATTAATGTTGTGCGTGATGTCACTTTTGTCCATACCAAGCTCTTCGTTTTCGGCTATGGCCAATAACCAACTGTCGCGGCAAGCATGCATACATTTTTTTTCTAAGGCGTACCTTACTGTATTACTTTCGGTGGCACATGCGCCTCCAAGTGTGTCATGTCGACCACAAGTATCTGCCACTATTTTTAGTAACGGATTACAGTCATTTGTCATGAGAACACTGCCAGCGGTTAAATAAACGTTACCTTGTTCACGGATCGTATCTATAGCACTGTAGCGCTCACTAATATCGTTGGCATTATAAAACAAGGTGTCTGCTGCTTGGTTTCCTTCAATATCCAAAATTCGTACGGTTTGGCCTTTTTTGACTATTTTTAAGTAATAATCACCTGCATCAACTATGTCTCTAGTTACGGCTTGTTCTGCCTCTAAATGGCTTGCTAAAATCATCTTGTTTTCCTTACAAACCTAAATGGTATAAACGGTTATTTTCAAAACCACGGTGGTTTTCTGCACAAGCGTTTAAACACAGGTCGTCTTCTTCAATAGCAGCTGATTTGAGTAATTGATATTCAACTGGTTTAAATGGGTACTGGCTTGCTGGGTTGAGTGGGTGAGGGCAAGTATGTAGCAGCACTATGGTGTCCATCTCAAAGCGCAGCTCGATGAAATCGCCAGCTTGACTATTCTCGACTTGATATACTAAGTTGCCTTCGTCATCCGGTGCGACGTTACTAAATAAATTGAGGTTAGCGGCTAGATCCCTCTTACCTAGGCCATATTTAGTAGCTTCAACCAAAAACGCATCATTGCCATTTTGCAGCCAATCATTGCTGTCTGTTTGGTAATTCTTATCGCCCCATTTTGCCTTTACAATTTTGCGGTTGCTGTTGCCACATACTGTGTCATGCCAGCCCACACTGTCGTCGGTGATAGAACAAAATATTCTGCCCATGTCAGAATATAAACAATGGCCTTTAGTGAGTTTGAAAGTATGTTGGCACTTTAGGGTATCTGGCGCGTTATAACGCTCTAATAAATTCTCAGGGTTATAAAACAACATACCAAGATTCGCACCGCCCTCTACATCGGTTAAACGTAAACTGGTACCACGGCGCATGCGCATGGACCAATGTTTTCCGCCGGGTAAGGTGTCTTGATATAAAACTTGGTTGTTGGGAATTGTGTTGCTCATGATTAATTGCGGCTCACTTTTTCAATAATTTCATTTACGTTATTTTTATTCACACGTTCAGCTAAGGGCAGATCAAATGTCACTTGTGCGCCATAGGCATTAGGTGCTTGAGGGTCATCACGTAATTTGTCAAACACCCAAAGGCGGGACCCCAATTCAAAACCTTCTTTGATATCGTGGGTGACCATAAAAATAGTTAATTTGTTCTTTTGCCAAACGTCATGAATCAGTTCATGCATGTCATTACGAATACCAGGATCAAGTGCCCCGAAAGGCTCGTCCAACAACAATACTTTAGGTGCCTTCATTAAAGCTTGAGCAATGGCTAAACGTTGCTGCATCCCACCTGATAACTCATGAGGGTACTTGGCAACGGCTGGCGTTAAGCCTACAGCTTGAATAAATTCGAGAGCTTTTTCTTTGATTAATTTCTTGTTGTTACCGAAGGTCCAGCCCAATACCTTGGCACTAGAAAACTCGTCGGCAATCATCACATTTTGTAAAACCGTGAGGTGAGGGAACACTGAGTATTTTTGAAATACTATGCCTCGGTCAGCATTGGGTTCGTCTTTTAATGTTTCTCCATCTAGAACAATAGTCCCTTTGGTGGGCAGCTCTCTACCTAATAACATGTTTAGAAAGGTCGATTTTCCGCAACCCGAAGCGCCAACCATAGATACAAACTCACCTTGTTCTACGTCTAAATTAAGGCGCTCAAGTACAAGGTTATCGTCGTAGTATTTCCATACATTTTTAATCGAAATGAAACTCATGAATGATTACCTTATTTACCGCTTTCAATTGAGTGATACCAAGGAAAGGCTTTTTCTGAGGTTTTTCTTAATAGGTAATCCATTAAAAAAGCCAATAAGGTTATCCAAATAACATATGGGAATATGACGTCCATCGACATATAACGACGTACTAAAAATATGCGGTAACCTAAACCTTCCTGAGCGGCTATGGCTTCTGCTGCGATCAAAAATAACCAAGCAGCCCCTAGAGACAAACGCATTGAAGCTAATAAGCGAGGTAGAATTTGTGGCAATACCACTCGTAGACTAACGAGCCAAGTAGATGCACCTAATGTCTGGGCTTTGATTAATTGTTCTGCTGGGAGTTGCCTCACTCTCGATTGCATATCACGCATCATT
Organism: Paraglaciecola sp.; assembly: GCF_051252315.1. GTDB lineage: Bacteria > Pseudomonadota > Gammaproteobacteria > Enterobacterales > Alteromonadaceae > Paraglaciecola. The sequence continues at coordinate 67,243 of NZ_JBPOFP010000010.1, forward strand.
ACTGGTGCGGTACCAATAATAATTAACATGACTTTAGCTAGTTCACCTAAACCGAAGCTGATAAATAGTATGGGTAGAATCGCCATGGGCGGGATCAAAGACAGCACAGTAATTAACGGAGAAAATCCAGAGCGAGCTAAGGGGATCAATCCGGTTAATAAACCCATAAGCAATCCAGATAAGGCGCTGATGCCAATGCCTATACTGATTCGATATAAACTGGCTGAAGTGTCTTGCCAAAAAAGGTATTCACCGGTGCGTTTATTCTCGGTAAAAGCTAATCTGTCTACGGCACTATATATTTGACTAAAACTTGGCAGTAATTTGTCGTTTGGGTTTTCGGCTAATCGCTCTGTCGAGGCTGACCAATAAACAAAGAAAATTACTACAAATGGCAATATGCTTAAAAATATCGATAAAGGTTTTGAAGGTGTGATGTTCATGAGTTTTTTCATGATAAAACCTTACATAGCTGGAGTTGATTGAGCTGAATGATAATGAGTAGGGACTAATAAATTGAGTGAATACACTTAACTATTAATCCCTTCAAGATTTTTTATAATTTACCGTCAGCTGCCATTTGCATGAAGCTTGGGTCAAAACGTAGTTGGATATTGTTTTTGTCGCCTACAATTCCTGCTGGGGTTTCGATACCAATAAAACCAGCATCGGGTGCACCATCACCTAGTAGTCCGTGATCAAACGAGAACTTAGCTACGTATTCCATGGTTTTAGGTAATTGTTTACTGTTAGTAAATTCAACGGCAGCAGCAGGGGTATAAAACATTTTGGTGGTAGCTAGTTGAGCATTATAACCTGCTAAATCAGTACCTGAAGCAACGGCCAGTTCAGTTAATACTTTATCATTGCCTTTCATTGTACTCATTATTTCATACCAGGCGCCCACTAAAGCTTTGCCTAGCTTAGGGTTAGCTTTTAGAGTTTTGCTGTTAACAACTAGTAGATCAATGATTTCTCCAGGAATTTTTGAAGAGTCAAATACCTTGGTCGTTTTTGGCATGGCTTCAATTTCTGAAAGCAATGGATTCCATGTTACTACTGAAGTCACGTCATCAGTGGTATAAGCTGCAACCATATCTGCATCAGCCGTGTTGACTACTTTTACATCACGCTCACGTAAGCCTACACTTTCTAAACCACGGGCTAAAAGGTAATGAGAAACGCTCAATTCAACTAAGTTAACTTGTTGACCTTTAATATCTTTTAATGAGGTTTTATTTTTTAGTACCACACCATCATTACCATTAGAGAAGTCACCAACTACTAAGGCTGTACTGTCTACAAAGCTAGCTGAAGGAATGGTTAAGGCGTCCATATTGGTCATGGTACAAGCGTCAAATTCACCTGCAGTATATTGATTAATGGATTCAATGTAATCGTTGATTTGTACAACATCTATTTCAATATCATATTTGTCAGCCCATTTTTTAACAATGCCTGATGAATCACCGTAATCCCAAGGCATCCAGCCTACGTAGATAGACCAACAAACAGAAAACTTGTCTTTGGCAAAAGTATTAGCTGAAGTTAATAAGGTTAGTACTAGTAGTGCTGTTTTAAATCTTTTCACAAGGCATCTCCAAAAGTTTACACAGAATTCACATAGCAAGAGGTTCATATTCACTGACCTCCCGGGCTTTTATCCCTCCGTGTAACCCTTCGCTGACGCAATATATTCTGGACAGAATAATAATTTGGGTTGATAACTCTCGGACCAGACATTTAATTAATAAACCGGAACCCTAGTCATCTATTTAAATTTTAAGTCAAATTACTCTTGGAACATTTATTAAAAACATGTCAGTGAAATAATTCGCCTCAAGCTTTAAATTGATTAAAACAGTTAGTTGTGATGTTTTATAGCGTTAATTTTACATAGGGGTGATGCATTTTATGCATCGCAATCGTTGGAGTGTTTTTAATTTGATTCCAAGGTTGATACTAATTGTTGAGCAAATTTTGCTGCAGCTACAGGTAAAGTTCTTCCTTTCAATTGGCCAACATAGACTTCACCTGGTGGTAAGTCTTGCTCATCAATTTTTATGGCTGTCATATTCATAAAACTTAAATCTTTTGGCAATCCCACTTCTATTTGAAATGTGACACATTTCCCTAAAGAAGCTTCATAGCGTAAAAACTCAAAACTATCTGATTCAATAACAGGTTCTAACTTATAAAATGCTCTATTGGCTTTTCTATCTAATATTTGTCTAAGCCCATATTCTTTAGTGGGCAGAGCTAAAGGGTATTCGATGCAGTCACTTAGCTTAATTTTACTTTTAATCGCTAAAGGGTGGTCTTTCGAAACGATAGCGTAGGTCGGCTGTTTGGATGCTGACAAAATGTGAAAATCTGTTAACAATTCCGGCTCAAAAACCACGGCAATATCTGCATTCATGTCGATTAATTCTTGCTCTGCTGCCTTTCTATCTCGTCTTTGAACATTGAAAGTGACATGTGGATGTTGATTGCGATATAGATTAATTTGATTAGGCAAAAAGAAAGGCAATAAGGCTTGGGAACAGGCTATTTTAATATGCCCTCGTCTCTCACCTCTTAAATCTGAAATTTGGCTTTTGACTTTTTCAATATCAGTTAATTGTTCTCTCACATGATGTAAAAATACTTCACCAGCAGCAGATAATTTGACACCTTTGGGTAGTCGTTCGAACATTTCAGTGCCAAGTTCATTTTCTAGGGCCAATATTCTGCGATTGAGTGCTGTGGAAGTGATAGTTAAAGATTTAGCGGCTTTTCTAATTGAACCAGTTTCAGCTATTTTTTTAAAAAAATAATAATCTTGTAGGTGACGCATTACTATTCCTGATGCAATTTTTGCACATGTATATCATATAAATAAGGGTATAAGTTATCACTTTCAGAAAGATTAATTAAGACTCAAATATTACTCCTCGCCTAATTCACTTTCGCTCATCGGGTCGTAGTTAAAAGCCCCTAAAAATGTGGTGTATTCATCTTTTTGAATACCACTTTGTTTAGCGCTGTATTCCAGTTCAAAAACAAGAATTATCCAGCTGATATTTTCAAGCTTATTTTTCTTGGCTCGGCTTAACAAGTTTTGCATAAATGAGCTTGAACAAGAGCATTGCCCGGCAGCCGTTTGTATGTCAATCAGTCCTTCATGACTGCCATTGGTCTCCATGTTTTCTGGTAAAAAGTACTTTAGCTTATAGTTGTCTGACCAAGTATTTTTTGCCCGTTTATTCTTTTTGAAAAACGTTTCTTCAAAATATTCATCTGGAATATCAGCATAAGGTGTGTCTGAGGCCCATATAGACACTTTGTTCTTTTTGTCGAAAAGTAAATCTTGGGTACTTGAATTTGAATCGTTTGCAGTCATTAATTTTGCCAGAGTGGCTAAAGATAGCGCTATTCTAATACACACGAGTGTGATTCGAAATAAAGATTGTTGGTGGTATTGGTAGATATTTTATTACACAATAAAGACCTTAATAAAATTAAGTGAAATGTTATTAGTAGGTAATGAGTAATAGAACCGATAAAAAAGACGGAAAAATTCGTCAAGACAATTATAAAAAGATCTTAAACGCGGCAGAAAAAGAGTTTGCCAAATCAGGCTTTAAAGGCACCACTATTCAAAGTGTGGCGAATGCAGCTGAATTACCCAAAGCCAATGTTTTATATTATTTCAAAACAAAATCAGACTTGTACATAGGCGTATTAAAACAAATATTAACCATCTGGAATTCAAGTTTTGATCAAGCCACTGCCGAGGATGATCCTGCACAAGTCTTAGCCACTTATATTAGTGAAAAGATCGAAATTTCTCGTATTCGTCCCGATTTATCTAAAATATTTGCCTTAGAAATTATTAACGGTGGATTAAACTTAGATGAAGAGTTTAGACAAAATCACCGTAACTGGGTCAAAGGCCGAATAGAAGTGATAGAAGAGTGGGCGGCAAACAACAAAATAGTCGTGCAGTCAGCCACGCATTTACTGTTTACCATTTGGGCAAGTTGCCAACACTATGCCGATTTCTCTGCGCAAATTGCTCAACTTAATAATCGAGAAATGGTAGAAGCTGATTTTGATGAAGCAACAAAAAGTCTGGTGCATTTGATTTTAAAAGGGTGCGAGTTAGAGGTGCCTGGAGAGTATTGTTAGTTAAGCCAGAGTTATAATCAGGAGATTAAACGTATGGCTACGCCACTTATGCGCTGCGCTTACTTAATTCGCTACGCTTATTTTATTCGCTACGCTCACCGCAATCTCGATAACTGCGTCCTGCGTTATTCTATCTTCCGCCATCCATGGCGGTCGCATGCTGATTTTCACCCTGCATCCCTGCAGGGCGACACACTTCTTTTCAACAGCCAAAAGAAGTGTGCAAGAAAGGCCGATCTCCAAACAAATTTCTACTCCATCAAATTATTGGCTTCTATGTCAGATCGGCAATAAGCAGCTCCCAGCTATAAAAGATTGCCTTGTCCAGATGTCCATATC
>NZ_JBPOFP010000011.1:0-70876 GCF_051252315.1 Paraglaciecola sp.
ATTAAAGCTTATGACTTGCCTAAAAATACCTTCTCCGCAATAGTTCCATCTAAAAAGTTAATTCGTCCTTTAAAAATAATTTGCGTCCTAGGCCTAATAATTGGACTGACATTATTTTTCTGTGGTTACTTCGAATTGTTTTATCAACAAAACTATTACACTTATCAAACGACTAACCTAACGCCTGATAAAGGCCCATCATTGTCTTTTCATCTTACCGATAAATATCATGGAGAAAATTATGAAAGCGTGTTCGCTAAACATGTTTATAGTTACAAGTTGATTGGAGTTAGAAATATCCCAAGACCAGAAAACAATTGGTTAAAAGCCATAGGTTGCTTAGTCTTACTTGTAACCATAGGAGTCATAATAAGAAGGTGGTTGGAGATAAAACATAATAAATCCCCCTAATAATCTAAACGTTACTTACGTTGAGCCCAAACAAATTTAAACATAGCGAGACCTTAGGCATATCTTATATTTCGTATTTGTCTTTCATTAAATAAGCAAAGGCTGTGTTAAACGCTGTTTCTTGGAACATTTTTAATCCAGTCTCAGCCATAGGCACATGTACAGGATTACGTTTCAAAGATTCTTTAATCTCAGTTGGGCCAAGTACGATCACTTCTACATCGTCTAACAATTCTAAAGCGGCTTCTAATTTAAAACCCACAGCGCCACCAGCAAATTTGCCTTTCATTGGGCGTTGACGAATAACAATTTTGTCAATTTTGTAATCTTGTACTAATTGGGCAAAAGACTTTTGGAAATAGCGCAAATCTTTGGCAATAGCATTTTTAGGTAGGCTTAGTTTTCTGGCACGGCAATCTGGAATTTGAAACACTTCATCGGCCAAAGATAACAAACATAAGTTTGCATCGTTACTACTTAATTCAACACCACATACACGCATGACTTTACCCTCAAATTTAATTGAGCAGATTATACCGTAAAGATGAAACCGCCGTTATCTAATATTTGATCAATTCAAATACGATATTATTTTCTTACGATTGGGAGCCTTTAGCAGATATTTAGACGTTTGATTTTTATAGTAAAATTGTAATCTTGGTCAATTTAGGATAAAAATTAACCTATACTAATAATCACTATCGATAAGTAGTCATCAGATCATGGTCTTATTTATGAAACGATTCGTCTCTATTTTAATATTTAGCTTCTACTCCATGTCTATCTATGCCGTGCAATTGACTCATGATACGTCTAAGCAAGATGGTAAAATGTTTTTTAATTACCAATGGGAAGATCATCAAAAACAAACCCAATCACTAAATTTTGATTTACCTCTTAACAGCATTAATAAAAAACATCACAAAAGGTTTGTACCCGAGTTAGCCCACCAGTATGTGTATATTGAGTTGCACAAAGCAGCGAGAGCTATTAACCCAAAAGAAGCCAGTGTCAAGATCCGCCGCAAAGCCAGAGACATAGAAATAAAAGTCACCAGTCGCTCACAAAATTTATTAGATAAATGGCAACGTTCAATGAACCAAAGCCGCGAGAGTGCGTTTGATCAATACCTTGAAGACAACTACCTCAGCCACTTTCGAACTCACTTAGGACAAAAGGTAATTAAGCCCGATCATTTGCGTTACATTGCCGAGAGTAAATCGCCTTTATTGCCTATTGCTCAAGCGCTATATCAAAAAGTGCCAGAAAATAGTGAAACGCGCACATATATCAACTTACTGTTAAGTTGGGTACAAAGTATCCCTTACAGCACCTTAGAAGACAGATCCACATCTAACGGTGCTGGATATTTACCCCCACCACTTGTTGTAGCAAGTAACCAAGGAGATTGTGATAGTAAGTCTGCGTTAATGGCGAGTTTAGTCCGCTCATTACTGCCTGATGCAAAAATGATCATGCTGTATTTACCGAATCATGCTTTATTGGGGATTAGCCTGCCCTTCAGAACAAGTGAAAGAAGACTTAACATTGATGGCACAGAATATTTGCTGATGGAACCAACAGGCCCGGCTAATACAAAATTAGGTGAAATTGCGAATAGTAGTAACAGCGCGATAAATGGCAATCAACACAGTTACGAAATTATCCCTTAGATGTTAGAGCGTGTTGATCTTTGCTGATCTCAAGTTTTATTGTTCAAATAAATTAAATAAAAAGGTTAAATTCACTATTTGATAAAAATAATTTATTAAAGTATTAACTTTAATTAAACAACTTTATCCTCGAACATATGGAAATAAAATCAAAGCGTCTTGTATAAGTTGATATTTATTACTCTTAGCTAAATATATCGCATAGACTTCTCGGCTGTATTCATGTGAACCTTTGACTTTAAATAGTTTATTTTTTCTCAGATACTCAAAGCACATTTGTCGAGGTAAATAAGCACATCCACCAGCTTCAAGAATAAAGTTTAGCGCTATTCGAGGTTGGCTCATATTGTGACGGAAGATAGTATGCTCACCATAATCACGCTGAATCTGACTATTAACTGATTCTCCGTAATCTACCAATACCATATTTTTTATTTCATCAATGACCAAATTTGGATCTGTAGAAACCAGCTGGAGCGGCACGGTTGCCACTTTTTCTGTGACAATATCTTCTATATAAGGTGGTTCAAATATAAATGCAATATCAACTAAACGACCGACTATTTGCTTTCTTAATTCTAGTGGTGAATAGGTGTGTGTAAACAAGTGAACATCATCTAAGTTTCGGTCGATTTTTTGCAGCCAATCTTGTAAAACGATATCCCAAATTGACATCATAGAGCCTACAAATAATTGACTGGCATTGTCTTGGGCAACACCAACATCTTGTTTGATTTTTTGCCACATAATAAGCATCTCGTTTGCATGCTTTGTTAGCCTATGTCCTTCAGCCGTTAACTTTAAACGTTTTTGACTTCGGTCAAACAGTAGCACTCCAAGCTCTTCTTCTAGCTGTTTAATTCTGCTGCTAATAGCGGCTTGGGTTAGAAACAAATTCTCCGCAGCGATTCTGACGTGCAACGTTTGGCTAACTTCAAGGAAGGTGGTTAAGAGTTCAATTTTCATAATTTTAATAAAAAATATTTATCAAATAATGCATTTTATTTTGTTTTATTTTTTAAAAACTTTCAACTAAATTTCTCTCAACAAAAACATCCCCCTAACTTCGTTGGAACAAATAATGAAAATTGCAATTTTATCTAGAAATCAAAATCTATATTCTACTCGCCGCTTAAAAGAGGCCGGTGAACTACGTGGACATGAAGTTGACATTATCGACACATTACATTGTTACATGGACATCACAAGTAATTGCTCGGCGGTTAGGTATCACGGTAAAGAGCTTCCTAAGTATGATGCAATTATTCCTCGAATTGGCTCTTCAATTACTTTTTACGGCACGGCGGTTGCTCGCCAGTTTGAAATGATGGGAACATTCAATGTGAACGAGTCAGTAGCGATAAGCCGCTCTCGCGATAAATTGCGTTCTCTGCAACTACTTTCCCGTAAAGGCATTGGCTTACCGCGAACTGGTTTTGCAAGTAAACCAGATAATATTAAAGATTTAATTAAGAACGTTGGTGGAGCCCCACTCGTTATTAAATTGCTTGAGGGAACCCAGGGAATTGGTGTGGTTTTGGCCGACACCGCTAAAGCCGCAGAAAGTATTATCGAAGCTTTTATGGGATTAAAAGCCAATATATTGGTTCAAGAGTTTGTTAAAGAGGCTGGTGGTGCTGATATTCGTTGTTTAGTGGTGGGTGGACGTGTTGTAGCGGCGATGAAAAGACAAGGAGCTGAAGGAGAGTTTCGCTCTAACTTACACCGAGGCGGCAGTGCTGAAGTAATCAAGCTAACCAAAGAAGAGCGCGAAACTGCAGTTAATGCTGCCAAAGTTATGGGTTTAAATTTTTGTGGTGTGGATTTGCTTCGCTCTCATAACGGCCCAATGGTTATGGAAGTTAACTCATCTCCAGGTCTTGAAGGTATTGAGGTAGCAACTGGACTCGATGTAGCCAGTAAATTAATTGAATTTATTGAAAAAAATGCCAAGCCTAATGCCAATAAAACCAGAGGCAAGGGATAACAGTTAAAGAGAAACTATGATGCATGAATTGAAAATAGGCGAATACACCATTTTACCTGGGCAGACTAAAAAGATTAATCTGCCTGTGGCAAAGCTATATACAGATGCTGATGTACATTTACCGGTTTACATCATAAGAGGCAAAAAGCCAGGCCCCACTATTTTCGTGAGCGCTGCGGTTCATGGTGACGAATTAAATGGCATCGAAATAATTCGCCGCTTGATTAACTTAAAAGGCTTCAAAATTTCCTCAGGGACGTTAATTGCAGTACCCATGGTAAATGTGTATGGCGTGGTTAATCAATCACGTTATATGCCAGATAGGCGAGACTTAAACCGCAGCTTTCCAGGCTCTTCAAAAGGATCTTTAGCAGCACGAGTGGCTAACATTTTTTTGAAAGAAATTGTTAGCCATTGCGACTATGGAATTGATTTACACACGGGTGCTATACATCGCTCTAATTTACCTCAAATAAGGGCTCAACTAAAAGACGAAGAAACGATAACACTAGCCAAAGCTTTCGGTGTACCAGTAATTTTAAACTCTGAGATTATTGATGGCTCTTTAAGAGATGCTGCGGTTGCTAGCGACACGAAAGTTTTACTTTACGAAGCGGGCGAAGCCTTACGTTTTGATGAGTTTTCAATTCGAGCTGGTATCCAAGGCATAATAAATGTTTTACGTCATTTAAAAATGATCCCTAAGGGACGAGTAAGCAAGAAAAAAGTGAATCACTTTATTGCAAATAATAGTGGTTGGGTGCGAGCCACAAGTAGTGGTGTTGTCACACATCACTATGGATTAGGAGACCAAGTTGTAAAAGGAGATGTACTTGCTGAAATAGGCAGTCCTTATGGCGAAGTATTAGGTGAGGTGTTAGCCAATAAAAGTGGCGTCATTATTGGAAAACAAAACATCCCGTTAGTACAGGAAGGAGAGGCTATGTATCACATTGCCTATTTTAAAGAAGATGATGAACAAATAGTGGAACATATCGGTAACATCGAAGCCGATCTAATTAACGGCAAAGAGAACAGTGAGGAACTATTATGACCAACAGAATGGTAATAGGCCATATTGAGAATTTAGATTTACCTGAGCTAGGCATTTCACAGCTCACAACACGGGTAGATACAGGCGCACAAACGTCATCTTTACATGTCGATAATCTGCAACGAACATTTATTAAAACTAAGCCAGCTGTGTCTTTCGATATCCATCCAGAAATTCACAATGTAAAAAAAGTGACTTCTTGTATTGCTTTGTTGCATGATGTTAGAAAAGTAAAATCATCTAACGGTATCAGTGAGCAACGTTACGTAATAAAAACGCCAGCAATACTTGGGGAACATACTTGGGATATTGAAATCACCTTAACCGATAGATCTGATATGACCTATCTGATGTTATTAGGTCGCCAAGCTTTAGGTAATAGTTTTTATATCGACGCGTCAACCGCGTTTGTCGCGTCACATAGTGATTAAGCAGTGCATGAGTAGATATTAAGGAAATGAGATGCTTGAACAAATAAAGTACTGGTTAGGTTATCCTCTTTTTACGTTTAATGAAAGAACTGTCACACTAATTGAAGTACTTTCTGTACCTTTGTGGCTGATTCTCAGTGTTTGGTTTGCACACCTGTTTATTAGTAAGTTGGGAAATAAATTACGCACCAATAATAAAGACCCTAATGTAGTCCATTTAGTACAAAGGCTCTTATATATTGTGGCTTTAGCTGTCATATTTATTACAACTTTATCCATGCTTAATGTGCCTGTAACAGCCTTTGCCTTTTTATCAGGCGCCATAGCGATAGGCTTTGGTTTTGGCGCACAAAACATCATTAATAACTTCATCAGTGGCTGGATTCTAATGGGTGAGAAGCCAATTAGAATAGGAGACTTTTTAGAGGTTGAAGGTGTTAAAGGTGTGGTAGAAGAAATTAATACTCGCTCTACTCGTGTCAGAAGAGTTGACGGGGTACATATGTTAATTCCTAACAGTAAGTTATTAGAAAATACCGTTATCAATTGGACATTGCGAGATAAGCTGATTAGAGGAACTGTCGAAGTAGGTGTTTCTTATGGTAGTGATTGTGAAAAAGTCAGAGAAATCATGCTTAAAGTGACTAACGATCAACCTGAAACTCTGACAGACGATGGAAGAAAGCCTCAAGTGTTTTTTAAAGAGTTCGGCGATAACGCTTTACTATTTGAGGTGTACTTTTGGATAAACTCTCAGGTTGAAGGGGGATTAAGGTTAGTCGCAAGTAACATTCGCTTCGATCTTGATAGCGAGTTTAATAAGCAAGGAGTTGTGGTGGCATTCCCACAACGAGATGTGCACCTTGATGGTGTGATTCAACTTAAACGCTAATATCTAATTAGCTAGGAAATTAGAGTAGATGAACAGTTCAACCTCAACCTTTACCTACACATTAGGCACACCAGGTGCTGCCTTTACTTGGCATCACTTAATTAGTGACGAACAAGCTTCAATTTCAACTTTAGACACGTTAAACATCCCAAAAGCGGCAAAAGAAGGATTACTTGCAGACGAAACCAGACCAAAATGTTTTGAGATAGACAACGGCTTTTTTGTTTGTTTACGAGCGATTAACTGTAATGGCTCAGCAGAGCCTGAAGATATGGTTTCTATACGTATTTGGCTAACCAAAGAAAAAGTCATTACCACAACAAAAACTGAGCGAGGACTTAAGTCTATCCAAGAGTTGTGCAAGGATATAGAAAAAGAATATCCGATCAAAGATGTTGGCGTGTGGTTTTGTAACTTGCTCGAAAAAGTTAGCCACAAAATTAGTGAACAGGTTGATGAAATTGAGTTCGCTCTTGAAGCACTCGAGGAACAATTAAATGCAGATCCTGATAGTGTCAACAGACAAGCCGTCATCAATATTAGAAAACAAGCTGCGCACATTAAACGCTTTATCTCTCCACAAAGAGAAGCACTTGAAATACTTCACTTTTCTTGTGATTTTATTAGCCAAATTCAAACCTTTAGAATAAAAGAATACTCAGACCGGGTGCTGAGGTTTTTAGAAGAATTAGAATTGGTGAGAGAACGCAGTATATTAATTCTAGAGGAGCTCAGGTATGCAATTGCCGAAAAACAAAATGAGCGCATGTACGTATTATCTCTAGTTACCGCGATATTTTTGCCTTTGTCTTTCCTAACCGGAGTGTTTGGTATGAATGTTGGGGGGTTACCTGGTGTAGAAGAACCCACTGCCTTTATCATATTGGTTATATTTATGGCTTTAGTTGCAGCTTTGATTTTTGTCACGATGAAATTTAAACGCTGGATGTAACCCTAAAAATTCAGCATTTTTCACCACGGTAGTTTAGCTATTACATACTCGTGAGCATATTAACAATACCTAAAAACAATCAATACCAAACCAATGGTATTGATTGTTTAGAAGAAGTAGAAACTTACAACTGCTCTTCAGCAAACTCTGCTAGTCGACTACGCACAACACCATCCAAATTAAGCGTGGCACTGCCCGAAAAGTTTTTAAACTTCTCAACTATGTAGGTCAAACCCGATGTCACTGCGCTTAAATAATTACTATCGATTTGCGCTAAGTTACCACTACAAATTAGCTTAGTGCCTTCACCACAACGAGTGATAATAGTCTTAAGCTGTGCGGCGGTCAGGTTTTGTGATTCATCAAGTATAACTATGGCATTTTGAATACTACGACCACGCATAAAGTTCACAGATTTAAACTGAATATTGGCTTTTTCCATGATGTAACTCATAGAGCCTTTCACGTTTTCATCGTTTTTATGCAACACTTCTAACGAGTCGGTAATCGCAGCTAACCAAGGTGCCATTTTTTCTTCTTCGGTACCTGGTAAAAAGCCAATCGACTCGGCTATTTCTGGGGTACTACGGGTAACAATAATTTTGTCATACATGTTACGTTCGACCACCATTTCTAAAGCTGCCGCCAAAGCCAACAATGTTTTACCACTACCTGCTGGTCCAGTTAACACCACTAAGTCAATATGTGGATCTAATAAGGCATGTAAGCCCATTGCTTGGCCGATATTTTTAGGCGTAATTCCCCACGCTCTGCGCCCCATTAAACGTTCATAACCTAAGTCGAGCACCTCTAAATGGTCATTCGTTACCGACTCCACTAATCCGGCAAAATGTTGACTATCATCTAACAAAAATTCATTAACGTAAGCTTCGGGTAAAACCTTACGATCTATAGTATGAATGGTATCCCTGCCTTCGGTACGACTGTCCACAGCTTTCACTGTCTCCCAAAAGTCACCTTCAAACTGGTGATAACCTTTAGACAAGTATTTAATATCTGTGACAAGTTGGTCTGTACGATAGTCCTCTACATGCCCCAACCCAGCACCTTTAGCTTTAAGGCGCATATTAATATCTTTGGTCACCAGTACCACTTGTCGTGGACTGTTTTTAGCTTGAAGGTGTAGGGCACAATTAATGATACGGTTATCATTTTCATTGCTGGTAAAGACTTGTTGTGATGCAGGCATGCCCAAATCTACAAAAATCGACAAGCTCCCGGTTGGCGCATTGTCACCAGCGGCAAGCCCTTGCATGGATACCCCTTTCATTAACTCTTCTGGGGTAGCATCGTGAAGTAAATCTTCCATTGATCGAATAGATACGCGAGCATCCCTAGCCACATCTTTTTTGCTGTCTTTAATATGATCGAGTTCTTCTAGAACTGTCATAGGTACAACAACATCATTTTCTTTGAAAGACAAAAAGGCAAGGGGTTCGTGAAGGAGAATATTGGTATCTAACACATAAATTTTTGAATCTAGTGCTTCTTTTTTTGGCATCCGGCGCTCCTAAAGATTTGGAAAACAAACCTGTAAGTGCATATTTGAATAAGTCTCAAGTGCCTTGGGTAAACCACTGAGCTGAAACAAACGAACTACAGGTTTACATAAAACCAATTTTTAAATCGGTTAACACAACAATAAACCACTTTCTTCTGACATTCATCTACTTTTAGAAGTACAGGCCAAAATTTTTGGTACAATGCGCGCCGCGAATTTTTAGGAGACTCACGCTATGGCTAAGCCACACATTTTTGCCCTCGGACAACGTTGGTTAAGCGACACTGAAACCGAATTAGGGTTAGGCACCATAGTGTTATTGGAGGCTCGTAGCATAACGGTACTGTTTCCAGCCACGGGAGAAACCCGCGTTTACTCTGCCCAAACCGCACCGTTAACACGCATAGAGTTTGTTGTAGGTGATACGGTTAATAGCCACGAAGGCTGGGAAATGTTAGTTGAGCACGTTGAAGAAATCGACGGCCAATTAATTTATATCGGTGAAAGGCCCGACAATAAAGAAGCGGCGATTTTAAAAGAAACCTTTATCGACCATCAGTTTCAACTTAATCAACCGGAACAACGTTTACTTAATGGCCAATTTGATCACCCCAAATGGTTTGATTTACGTGAACAATGTTTGACTCATCAATTTGCACACAGCACCTCACCTTTACTGGGTTTTGTAGGGGCTCGGGTAGATTTAATTCCTCATCAGCTGCATATCGCCTCAGAAGTGGGCAGTCGTCACGCACCAAGAGTGTTATTAGCTGACGAAGTCGGCTTAGGTAAAACCATAGAAGCCGCCTTGATTATTCATCAACAATTACTCACCGCTCGTGCACAAAGAGTATTAATTGTTGTGCCTTCTAGCTTAGTGCATCAATGGTTAGTCGAGATGTTACGTCGGGTGAATTTAGCTTTTTCTGTGTTTGATGAAGAGAGATGTGAGGCCATGGCAGAAGATGCCAGCAATCCATTTGAAGCCGAACAATTGGTTATTTGTAGTTTAGACTTTTTAACCCACAACAGCCGTTATTACCAACAAGCTTTAGAGGCTGAATGGGATTTAATGGTAGTGGACGAAGCCCATCATTTAACCTGGTCTGAAGGACAGCCTTCCCAAGAATATCAAGTCATTGAAGGTTTGGCTAAAGCGACTAAAGGCGTATTACTGCTTACCGCTACACCAGACCAACTTGGTCATAAAAGTCACTTTGCTCGACTACGGTTACTTGACCCTGCACGTTTTCATGATTATCAAAGTTTTGTGGATGAAGAAAAACAATACAGCCAATTGGCCACCGCGATTAATCCACTCTTAAGCGGCAATACCCTTAGCCAAGATGATCTAGCTGCGATTGAGAAATTTGCCGATGCTGATATGTTACAAGGGATCAATCAAGCCAGTAACCAAGAAAAAACCAAACTATTACACACTTTATTAGATCGCCATGGCACAGGTCGAATGTTGTTTCGAAACAGTCGAGCTGGGGTCAGTGGTTTTCCAGATAGAAAATTATTTAGTTATTCACTGATTCAACCTGAAGAATACGAAAATATATTGGCAGAAGATCCCACCAATTTACAACTTCAACTTACTCCAGAAAGACATGCTGATGTGGTGAATACTTGGGTTGATTTTGACCCAAGAGTGGAATGGTTCATCAATCAATTAAAGTCACTAAAAGGTGAAAAAGTTTTAACCATTTGTGCCAACGCTAGTACAGCGATGCAATTATCAGAAGCATTAAGAATCAAAGCTGGTACTCGCTCTACTGTATTCCATGAAGGAATGAGCGCGGTAGATAGAGACAGAGCCGCACACTATTTCTCTCAATCAGAAGACGGCGCTCAAGTGTTAATCTGTAGTGAAATAGGCAGTGAAGGCCGTAACTTCCAGTTTGCTCACCACTTAATATTGTTTGATTTACCATTAGTGCCTGATCTATTAGAACAACGCATAGGACGACTCGATCGAATTGGACAAAAACATGATGTGTGTATTCATGTGCCTTATTTTGACATGAGTGCCCAACAAGTTTTGTTGGATTGGTATCACCAAGGATTAAATGCATTTGAGCATACCTGCCCTACCGGTATGACTGTGTATGAAGAAACCCAAGAGTCGCTTGAATATTGTATTGAGCAACCCCAAGACTTTGCCGCTTGTGAAACTCTTATTAATCAAACAGCGAGTTTGCACAAAACCTTAAAACTTAGATTAGAAGAAGGTCGTGACAAACTTTTAGAACTCAACTCTTCAGGCCAAGGCCGTATAGATGCGTTTCTAGGGCAAATATTAGATGCTGAACAATCGCCCAAATTAGAACTTTTTATGAGTCGTTTGTTTGATGCCATTGGTTTTTTACAAGAAGACCATGGCGAAAGCTGTTATTTGTTGCGCCCAACTGAAACCATGCTCAGCCCACTGCCCGGCTTAGATGAGGAAGGCATGACGGTCACGTATGAACGTACCACAGCCACGTTAATAGAACATGTGCACTTTTTAAGCTGGGATCATCCTATGATCCAACATGCAATGGACATGTTAACCACAGATGTAACGGGCAAAAGTTCGGTGGCGTTTTGTCATGACAAAAGCCTCCCTGCAGGTGCCTATTGGATAGAGTGTTTATTTGTTTTATCTGCCAAAGCAGATAGGCATTTGCAACTGTCTCGCTTTTTACCACCGACACCAATTAAAGTGTGTATCGATGCAAATAAAACCATTATCGACAAACAGTTTATTCAATTAGACAGCGTGCAATCAAAAATGGGTAACCAGTTAATCAATGCTCTCAAACCACTATTAGAGAGCTGTTTACAACATGCACAAATCCAAGCTGATAACCAAGCTAAAACCATCAAAGATTCTCGTATCGAGTTAATGCGCGAATTATTAGGTGATGAGTTAAGCCGATTACAAAGTCTACAGAAAGTGAACCCAGCGATCCGTAACGAAGAAATTAAACACGTGAGTAATCAAATCAGTGATCTACAAGATGTCATGGCTGAGGCTAAATTGAATTTAGAAGCGGTTCGTTTAATAGTGAATAACCCGAAATAACATGGCATTACTCAACTACAATCCACCTACAACACCTTATTTAACCATCGTTTTTAAGGATGAAGACATTGTAGTTTTAAACAAACCAAGTGGATTATTAAGTGTGCCGGGTAAAGCACTAGAACATAGGGACAGTTTACAAAATCGCGTTCAACGAGTTTTTCCGACAGCGACCGTAGTCCATAGACTAGACATGGCCACATCTGGATTAATGATCATGGCCTTAAATAAAGCCGCTCATAGGCACATTTCAAAACAATTTGAATTACGTGAAACTCACAAAACCTACCAAGCCATAGTGTATGGAAAAGTGACTACTAAAAGTGGCGAGGTTGATTTACCCTTAATATGTGACTGGCCTAATCGCCCCAAACAAATGGTCGATCATGAAAGAGGTAAAAAAGCCTTAACTCAATGGTCGGTATTAGAACACTTTGATAACAGTACCCGAGTTGAATTAAAGCCAATAACCGGTCGTTCTCATCAATTACGTGTGCATATGCTGAGCCTAGGCCATCCCATTATTGGTGATCGTTTGTATGCCTACCCAGATGCCCTCGCCATGGCTTCACGCTTGAATCTACATGCAAAAACCTTAAGTTTTAGACACCCCCAAACAGAACAAACCTTAAACTTTGATACTGAAGTACCATTTTAAAATTTCTATCTTTAACAAAAAAACTTGTCACTAAAAGAATGCCCAGTTTACGCAACACATGCTTTTGATTTTTCCCGACTACAAATTCCCCGACAAATTCATGGCTTGTAAGATGGCCAGATATGGACATCTGGACAAGGCAATCTTTTATAGCTGGGAGCGGCTTATTGCCGGTCTGACATAGAAGCCAATAATTTGGTGGAATAGGGATTTGTTTGGAGGTCGGCTTTTCTTGGTGACTTCTTTTAGCTGTTGAAAAGAAGTCACTGGTGCGGCAGGGACGCAGTATCAAAAACACAATGGATTGTGGTGAACGAAGTGAATGCTTGGTGTGCGAAGCACATACCTTAACACTAATATCAATTAAAGAACTTCCCTCACCTTTCCGATACAGTAATATCAAACCAAGCTAGAGTTGTTAGATCATCAAGTCTCTATTATTCATTTTACTGATTGTTTCTACTTTCGGTCATACAGCCATCGATAGCCAATTGCTCAAACGATTGGACTTAGAGCGTAGCTTATTTCCTGAAGACTATAAGAGTATGCAGTCTGGCGACAAACAAGTGTTTTACGTCGAACATGAAAATAACACGGCAATCACTCGTGGTGTGGCGATCTTAATTTCTGATATTGGAACAAGTATGGTCAGCCAGCAAGGCCTCGCCCCTTTAGCTGCTGAATTGAACAAGATTGGTTGGGCAACAGTTTTATTATCTGCACCAGAGTTACCCATAGAAATGGATACAGCAGCAAAAGAACAAGGCGAAGAAACAAGCGAAACTGAAGCTGTCGAACCAGCTTCATCCAATGAAGAGCCACCCGCCACTTCCCCTGCAACCACAGAGGGCGCCTCTACAGATTCAACTGCCGATACGATACATAATAAAACGTTAGTGTCTAAACTCACTGATGCTGAATTTGATAAACAGCAGGAAGCTTTTGTCTCTTTACTTAAAGTAGGCGTTAATAAAGCTGGCGAATACCCAGGTTTTTATTTAGTTATTGCACAAGGAAGCAGCGCGGCGTGGATAACAAAGGTATTTTCAGAATTTAAATCCAACATTCCAGACGCTTTTGTAGCCGTTAGTCCTTTTTGGCCAGATAGAGAATACAACCAAAAACTGCCGAAAATTATGGCTAAAACGCCTATGCCTGTATTAGACATTTACAGCCAGTCAGATAATAGTTGGGCATTACAAACAGTTAAACAACGAGAGTTAGCGGCAATTAAATCTTTAAAATTACTTTATCGACAACGGCCATTAATTGGGGCAAATCAACATACCCAAAAAAGTCGATATTTAAGTAAAGAAATCCACGGTTGGCTCAGTCATATGGGCTGGTAAAGATAATAACCAATTATTGAATCGGCGCAAACTCTCAAAATAATTGCTAAGAATTTCTGTGAAAAATAAAATTTTCGCTATACTTTAGGCAAATAATCCATATAAAGAATACCGAATTTACCCGTGCCAACCGTTACCCATTTTGTAAAACGAAAATCGCAGCAACTGGCTTTTTATGTCAGAGGTTTTCTACAAAAGAAAATTGCTTATTCTGAATTGGATTTATTTTTTTGGGATACGATGGAGGAGTGGGCTCAAGTAAAAAGTGGCAAACAACAACCTTACGAACGAACCGAGCAAGTTTTCTGGCATGTACTACATCAAGTTCACTATTGGCCTAAAAATACTCTACAAGAAGATTTGGTGTTACGAGAAGAACTAGAGATTTGTTTAAATTTTCTTGAAGGAGAAGAACAATATCCTCTCCCTTTAGATTGTATTGGTATCCGCCCCTAATTTTTTAAGTATTCCACTTCAAACAACCCCAACTTGGCTTAGCTAACATTAATTATCTGAAGGTTCTTGTTTTGCATTCCATGGCGCTATTTTCACCAACATCAACATCCCTGGTATGGCACACACAAAACAGATAACAAAAAACTGTGTATAGCCTACTGACTCAATAATAAATCCGGTCGTTGCACTAACAAAGGTTCTAGGGATAACTGCGATGCTAGACAACAAAGCAAATTGAGTGGCAGTAAAATGTTTGTTGGTAGATTTTGCCATAAACGCTATGAGTGCTACAGAGCCTAAACCCACGCCCAAATATTCCAATCCACTAGCCAAAGCTAAAACAAAATGGTTGTAACCGACTATAGACAACAACACGTAACCTAAAATAGATACTATTTGGAAAAAACCAAATATCCATAAGCTACGATTTATGCCTAGCTTAATCATGGCTAAACCACCTAATATGGTGCCTACTGTAGCACCTATGGTTTTAGATATTTTAGCAATAGAGCCAATTTCAACGGTGGAAAATCCCATGTCCATGAAGAATGGGGTTTCCAGAGCCGTAGCCATACTGTCACCTAATTTATACAAGATAATAAACAACAAAATCCATACTGCATCTTGCCAATTTGTGCGTTGGAAAAACTCTTTAAACGGCTCGATAACCGCTGAACGAAGTGATTGGGGTTCTTCACCAGGCTTCGATGACTCTTTAATTAATAACGTAGTCACTAAGCCCACTAGCATAAATACAGCAATGGATAAGTGAGCAACAGACCAAGGGAAAAAACCAGCCAGAATCATAGCCAAAGAACCCGGTACAAATGATGAAATACGGTAAGCTTGGGCATAAAAAGCATTACCTGCACCTAATTCATCATCTGGCAGTATTTCTCTTCGGTAAGCATCAATGACAATATCTTGGCTAGCACTAAAAAAAGAAATGGCCGAAACCAAAATAATGATATGGGTGAGTTGGCTAGCAGGATCAAACAGGGCTAATGATGCCATTAATCCAATCAGTCCTATTTGGGTCACAAACATCCAACCTCTGCGCCGCCCAAAGAATGGCAACACAAAACGATCCATCACAGGCGACCATAAAAATTTCCAAGTGTATGGGAACAAGACTAGGTTAATTAACCCTATCGTAGCTAAGTCTATTTCCGCAGCACGCAGCCAAGCAGGCACAAACTGGATCAAGAGGTATAAGGGCAATCCCGAAGAAAAACCTGTGGTGATACAAATAAGCATACGCTTATTCAAAATGGCTTGTTTAAAACTTTTTTGGGTCATTTAGCACAACTTGATGGCTGCTACCTATGTAAGCAGCAGGAATTACAAAAGAATGATATAAGCTGTTAAAAGCTACTCGGCTAAAACGACTTGGTTCCTGCCAGCTTTTTTAGCTTGGTATAAAGCTTGGTCTGCCTGATTTAGCCATTGGGTATAATCTTTAAACTCAGATTCAAATCCAGCTACCCCTATGCTAATCGTACATTTAATTTCCACCTCATCATGGATAATAACCAGTTTTTCCACCAAACGGCGAATGCGTTGAGCTACATACTCGACATTAGCAATAGGTGTATCCGGCAAAATCACTACAAACTCTTCACCACCATAACGGCCAGCTAAATCAGTTTCCCTTATGGCTTTTCGAATTACTCCCGCGACTCCTTTAATAACGGCATCGCCAGCAGGATGGCCATAAGTATCATTTACCTTTTTAAAATGGTCGATATCCATCATCAGCAAAGAAGAAGGCGAATCACTACGTTTATCACGCTTAAATTCAAGCACAAACTGCTCTTCCCAGTACCGTCGGTTATATAACTCGGTTAACCCATCTATTCGGCTAATTTGTGCCAACTGGCTATTTAAAGATTGCATACCCAGTCGGCTTACCGCTTCATTGGTAACGTCATATATAACAATACAAATTTGATCAACCTGACCACTTAATGAGGCCAATGGAAAGATGGTGATATTCTGATACATGAATTCACTTAGCGAGGTTATAGGACGATTGCTGTCAAACTTAAATAAATAAGGCCGTTGTTCCCAAATCACAAACACAGGACTTTTAAGCATAAAGGCTGGATCGGCTTTTTTCTTTAACCAACTTTTATCAATTTCTGGGAAAAAATCAAAAACACATTTGTCTTGAATATTGCCTGGCGCAATATTACTGTGGTTTTCCATAAATTGATTCCACACTTTCACATTGTAATCTTTATCTAGTACAACGATTCCTACTTCTATTGATCCCAATAGATCGTGTTTCCAATGCATTTCTACAAGGCTTTGATCAAGTGCCATAAAATGTAACCTTAATGAGTACTTTGAACTAGCTTATCGAACATTAAGTCGATAGCTTTTTTCGGGAATAATAAAAGTAAATCAAAGTTAATACTTTGACTCTTTATGGAATAGGCGATTTCTATCGCAAGCAAGCTATCTTCAGTATGCATAGTAGAGCGTAATATATCGTCTAAATCACAATGCCGCCCCAATATAATTGGGTGGTTATGGCTAAACACTGAGTGTAACTGAGCAGATAGGGCCCGCAAACATGCACCAATCAATATATTCGATACATCCATCAGGGCTTCTAGCTCCAAGGATGAATTACTATTATCATCCTCATAGCCCAATAGTTTAACCATATTGGCAAAATTGGAGTCATTAAAAATAACTAAAGCTTCACCATTAATTCCTGCGCTGATAAACCCTTGAGAAACTGCAGAAACACTTTCGTTTCTTTGTACATCGGCTATCGCCATATGTAATTCATTATTTGTAATCAAATTAACATTGGGAATGGGTAAATCAATAAACTCATCAAGCAACTTAGCCAAGCTTTCGCCAGCTTGCCCCATGGCTATATTAGCCATTTCTCGGTAAGCATCGAGTTTATCTGCTTTATTTTCTTTTTCTACTGGTGCAACACTTTCAGCACGTTTAGTAGCTGTCGCTTCTCCCGAGTACAAACCATATTGTTTCAGGATTTCAATTAACTTAGCGTTATCAGTAGGTTTCTTAATGAAATCAATGGCACCAAGATCTAACATGCGTTTACGAGCCTCAGGCTGAACATCACCCGAAACAACTATCACCATGACAGGCAAATCTTCCTTTCGAATGATCTGCATGGTTTCGTAACCATCTAGAACTGGCATGTTTAAATCCAGAAACATCACTTCGGCTTTGCCAGCGCGAATTTTTTCTAGGGCCTGTTCACCATGTTCGGCAAAACTGATATCGACATCCCAACCATCGGGAATAGAACGCTGCATTTGTTTACGAGCAAAACTAGAATCATCACAAATCAGAACTGGTGTTGTCATAGTTATAAATTACCTAACTTGGCTTTTTAAACGTTGAATAAATTGCCATCAAAACTTTAAAAGAGGAATACTTTAATTACTTTTGTATTCGAAGTCATTGATATTAAAACCAAAGATTTCTTTATATACTAGGGTTAATTAACACATTCAGCAAGATAATTGCTGATAGGATGAAAGCAAGCGTTAGTTATCCTAATTATAATGCATTCAAATCACCATCATATGTGCAAAAATCTCACCCCAACTGGTATCAAAAGCGCATTTAATACAAGGCAAGTTAGTATCTTGTATTTTCCTCTTAAAGCCCCCTATTTCTTTGCAAACTTGTAATTGAAATTATTGACTGATACCAAACATATCTAATCATCAAAAATGCATTCATTACTATTTAATTAAAAAATGTATAGTAGATTTAATAAGGTCAAGCGTCTAATTATTGAGAACATTTAAAACTAGATTGCTAACTGCCAAAAGATAGGTTCAACCAATTGTTTTTAAAGTGTTTTTATTTTTAAGTTTAGAATTTTCGGTTAAAGAAATTCATAGGACGAAGATGTGACTCAAAAAAATGATTTACCAAAAGATACAAAAAATGAAAGTATTTTGCATGTTTTTACGCGTTATAAATCTGCTTTAAAATATTTTATTTCTGGCTTGGTCATCAACTCTCAAGATGTTGACGATGTTTGCCAAGAAACCTTTTTACGCACCTATAAATCTTCTTTAGAAACTGAAATTAAAACGCCAAAATCTTTCATGTTTAAAGTTGCTAAAAACTTGATTTATTCAGATTTTAGACGAGCATCAACACAATTGAATGAATATGTTGAAGATATCGATTTAGTTGACTGTGAATTAGAGTTAGATAATTTAGAAAAAAATAGCATTGCTCAAGAGAAACTAGGTGTAATGTGTGAGGCAATTGCAGGTTTACCCAATAAGTGTCGACAGGTGGTTGTTATGCGAAAAGTGTATGGCATGAAAACTAAAGACATAGCAAAACGTATGAATATTTCTCCGGTCACCGTGAGTAACTATATAACGAAAGGAATGTGCGCGTACAATGACGCTAGAGAAAAATATACAAATGAACAGCCAATTAAAGCTGCAGTTAAACCAAATAACGTCTCCATCAAATCGGGGAGAGCATTATGAAGTCTAATGTTGAAGGTTTTACCAATAGAGCAAAAATCAATGAAGAAGCCGCTCAGTGGGTGTTGTTACTAGAAGATACTCCTGATTTATCTAGCCAACAAATAGCAGAGCTAAATGCTTGGGTGGCCACCAGTGACATTCATCGTGAATGTATAAAATCCATGGCTAGCTCTTGGGGAGAAATGGATTTACTTTCAGAAGTGATGTTACCTCAAGAAATGCACAAACCAACGCTAGTCGTGACTTTATCAGCAATGATACTTTCACCTTTTAAAGCTTCATTCCTGTTTTTGCTAGAAATGATTAAGCTGACTAAAAAATTAATGCGCCCAATTGTTTTTGCCCCAGCATTAGTGTGCGCAATTATGGTTGTTAGCGTCATGACACTTCAACCAGAAAATCATCCAGTCAACACAACGCTGGTGACAAATTTGGGAGAGAATTTACGTCATGACTTACCTGATGGTTCAAGTTTATGGTTAAACAGTTCGAGCAAAGTACAAATAAATTACAGTGCAAACTTTCGCCGAATTAGTTTATTAGATGGTGAAGCGCATTTCGAAGTAGCTAAAGATGCAACACGCCCTTTTGAAGTTTATGCAAGTGATCGCTTAGTTCGAGCTATAGGCACTGCTTTTACCGTACATAAATTACCCTCAAAAATCGAAGTACTGGTAAGTGAAGGAACCGTTGAATTAGCTATTGTTGATGACAGTTTAGTTGTGGTACCAGATGACTATAAAGCCATAGAAATTGAAAAAAACTATTCAGAGAGAACCGTTTCTACAGGGTCTTCCACTACCTTGATACAGGCCTCAAATCAGCCTATTTCAATGAAAAAGAGATTAGGTAAATTATCTGCTGGACAACGAATTAGTATACCCATTGAAAATGATAATCTAAGTGAAATTGATGAACTAGATACAAGTGAAGTCACACGTTTTCTGTCTTGGAAGGATGGTAAATTGGTATTTGCTGGGGAGTCACTGGAGGAGGTAATCCAAGAAATAACGCGGCATACCCAAGTTAAAATTGATGTACTAGACCCTAAATTAAAGTCAATGCGTATTGGAGGGCAATTTCAAGTAGGCGAAACCGATACTTTATTTCATGTTCTTGAGTCGGGTTTTGGTATTAGTGTAAAAAAATTAGATGCTAACCATGTGCAATTACGAGTAAAAGAAAAATAAAGTAATTTATGAATAGTAGATTTACATTCCTCATACATCTTATTAACAGACAAGTTAATAGGATGTTTATAGTTGTTAATTTATTAGGCTTTTGTTTGTTTGCATTTAATGCGCAAGCTAAAGAGATTAACCAGGAATATGATTTTAATATTCCAGTTCAATCTTTAAGTCAGGCTCTTAATGAGTTATCAGATGTCGCTAAGATATCATTTCTATTCCCCTATGAACTTGTTGAAAACAAGACGGGTAGTTTAGTTCAAGGCAAATATACGGTTCAACAAGCTCTTAGTTTGTTGCTGAAAAATAGTGGTCTTGAAGGTGAACTTTCAGATAAAAAAGCTTTTGTGATAAAGCCATTATCCCCGAAAAGTCAAAACAACGAAAATTTGGGAAAAGAACCAATGAACACTCAAAAAACTTTATTAGCGTCAATATTCACTATGCTGTTCTCTTCTGCGGGTAATGCACAAGATGCAGACACAAACACGGCTGAAAATAATGCAGCTCAACTAGAAGTCATCACTGTTAATGCACGTCGCAGAACAGAGAATTTACAAGAAGTACCAGATACTGTGGTATCTATGGGCGAAGCGCTGATCAGTCGAGCCAACATCACAACAGCGGTTGATGTAACAACTCGCATGCCAAACGTTTCAATGGTGGAATCACTCAGCCCCACGTCAACTTATATTATGGTGCGTGGTATCGCTTCGGTTCGAAATTCAGAGCCAGCTGTTGCCATGATCATTGACGGTGTACAGGTAGGTAGTGCCACGGAAATGTCTCAATCATTTTTTGACGTTGAACAAATTGAATTACTAAAAGGGCCACAAGGTGCATTATACGGGCGTAATGCAATCGGTGGAGCGTTAATCGTAACCTCTAAAAAACCAGGTGACACCTTAGAAGGCAAAATAACCACAGGCATAGGTAATGGTGGTTTATTCGAAGTGTCAGGATCTTTAGCCGGTCCAATTACTGATGATTTATATTTTCGGGTAGCTGGTAACAATCGTTCTTTTGACGGCCTTATTCATAATGAATATTTAGAAGGTCTGTTAGAAAAAAGTAATGCAGGCGTTGTAGGTAAAGTTCAAACTGATTCGTTAATGGACTTTCAGAAAAACAACGACTTTAGAGCGCAGCTTTTTTGGGAAGCTAGTAATAAAACAACCGTCAATTATCGCTTTGCAAAAAATGATCTCACAGCAGGTGCCATGTTTTATAGAAACATTTTCCGTTTAGAAAGTGATGAAAATGCAACCTATGAAGCGCCTATCAGTAGTGAGAGCAACCCAGTCGCAGTGCGCACCATTGATACTAATACCTTAAAAATTGACCATGAATTTGACTCAGGCACATTAACCTCAGTCAGTAACTATACCGACACCAATGAGCGTTATGGTGTAGCCGGTGAAAATATTGGTAGCAATAGAACAGCAAACGTATGGTTCCAATCTGCAGCTCAAGCAACAGAAATGGTAGACAGCTTTGCGCCGGGCGGAGCGAATGCTAATCCTATTGATTATGCATTTTTTGAATCATCGGTAGGTGGTAACTCCCGAGCTGGCGTTTTTGCTGGAAGCGACCAACAATATGATGTACAAACTTTTTCACAAGATTTACGTTTTGTATCTGAAGACGATGGTGGGAAATTTAGTTATGTTGCTGGCGCCTATTTATTATTAACCGAACGAGCGGACAGTATTAGGGCCACTTGGGAAGTCCCCAGTGTCGGTTCAGATATAGGCGAATCCTTTACCTGTGATCCTAAATATCCTGGCGGTCCTATTATTAGTGACTTCTCCTCTTGTAGTGGTGTGATTTTATCAACACAAAATACCCAAGATAATTCAGCTTGGGCTATGTATTTTAGTTCAGATTACAAAATTACAGACGAGTTAACCTTAACCACAGCTCTTCGTTATGACGAAGATTCACGAGAAGTGACTCGTATTGATGGCCCGACAGTAGATACTATGGGTAAAGGTGTGGGGGCATTTGGTGCCGATTGTGATTCAGTGGCAGATCCAGATAATTGTGCAGTAACAGGCTCTAAAGTATCTGACACGTTTTCTGCTTGGCAGCCTAAAGCTTCTCTCGCCTATGTACCCAATAAAAACTATACCTACTATGCAACTTACGCCAGAGGTTTTAGAAGTGGTGGTTTTAATGCATCAGGTGCGTTATTAACTGACACGTATAAATCAGAAATACTCGATAGTTATGAATTGGGTATTAAAGCAAGTTTGATGGATAACCGCATGAGAGCCAGTGTTGCAACCTTCTATCAAGACTATGAAAACGTCCAACAATTTGAATTTGATGGCAACGTATTTATCCAAAGTTTGTATAACATTCCTGAAAGTACAATTAACGGTATAGAAGGTAGTATCGAATTCGCAGCAACCGAAAATTTAACTATAAATGCGGCATTCGGTCTTATGGATTCTTCGATAGACCAATACGACCCTGCTATTCGTGACAATATTGAAGAACAGCTTGGTGGAAGAATAGCCAATGGAAAAGCCATTCCAGACCATACTCAAGATGACTTTGATAATAACTTTAAGGGCGCAAAACTGCCTAACTTTGCTCATCAAACGGCGAATATCGGTATGCAGCATAACCTTCCGCTAGGTGATAACTATTTAATCACCAGAATTGATTATAACTTCTCAAGTGACCAACAGTGGTGGTTAGACGGTGAAGATCATCAAGATAATGTTGGTTTATTTGACGCCAGTATTGGTTATGAGTTTGAAAACGGTTTGGAAGTCAGAGCATGGTGTAAGAACTGTACTGACGTAGAATATGATTCTGAATATTCACCTGCTGAACGTGAACTTTTTGGTGGTGCTGCGAAAGATCTTGCCTATCCAGGTAGAGGCCGAACTGCTGGAATAAAAGTAGAATATAGCTTTTAATCACTGATTTAATACTTCACTTCCAAAACGCTGAATTCAGTTAATGAATTCAGCGTTTTTTATTTGTTTATTGAATGAGATTAATTTTACTGTGCACGACAAACGCATTGTTCATGGCCCATCGGGTAATCTGTCAGCCGATTGGCAAAAAGCTATGTCTAGCACTTAAAAATGAAGAAACCATAGAATTAGAACGCACTACCTGTATACCTACTTACATAATGACAAGGTCATTTGGGATGAGTTTATTGGTTAATTATAAGTTTGCCTCCCTATTATATTAAAGGTTTAGACTTGTAAGAGCTTAAAGCGTTCGTTATACATAGTAACGTTCCCATTTGAGAGTGATACTGTCATTTAAGACAAGTCATAGAAAGGACGGCACTGTGGTTGAAACAAAGCTAAGAATAGTAATCAAAGCATTTTCGATTTGGCTGATCTTCCAAGGGCTTTTCTTCACATTCGGGGCATTAGGGGGTGTGGTGCCTAAATGGGCTTTGGCAATTGTGTTTGGCGGATTTCTTAGTACCCTTATGCTGTATATCACTTCGCTTTACCTAAAAAACGATATTCTCACAAAGACCGAACTAGGACTGAGTTTTTCTATTAGCTCATTAAAACGCGGAACACTGAGCTTTATCATAGGTATAGTGTTCTTTGCCTTTTTCTATCTCTGCTATTTTGGGTTGACTCCTATTATCGTCTTGCATGTCGAACAACCCGATTTCGTTAATAGCATAATCATATCTTTGTTTTCTTTCATTGCTCTAGGTGCCATGGAGGAAATAGTGTTTAGAGGTTACTTTATGCGAAAACTGGATACTGCAATTGGTATCAGGGCCTCTATTTATGTGACCTCTATTGCGTTCGGTTTATATCATGGCTTCGTTTTTGACAGTATCACTGGCCCAGCTGTCTGGGGGCTTGTTTATGCTGTTTTGGCATACTGGACCAAGGGACTGGCAATTCCCATTGGTTTTCACATAGGCGTAAATTATCTTCAAGCCCTGTTTAGCCAGAAAGAAAAATGGGTATCGGGCATTTGGTATTTTGATTTGCAAGAAGGGGCTGCGATATTCACGGTTGAGCAGGTGTCTATTGGTTTAAAACTATTTATGCTGCTGTTAGGTATAGCTCTTGTTGAATATTACTTACGCAAAGTTCGTCATGCGACTATCAAGACAACTCAACTAGCATGAAAACTAATAGGCTATTTAGAAAGTTTATTAACAAAATTACAGCTCCACTTTCATACGAAAATGAAGCTCAATCAGTTGACTGAGCTCACTAATCGCTTCCATATTATCCATTGCCCGTTTTAAAAAAACGGTTAAACACAAAGCTCCACATACACGCCTTATATGCAGAGATTTAAATTTACCTACACTTCAACAGCCTCAGTAGTTTTTTTAGATTGCATCCAGAAAAAGAGAACTGCGAAAGCAATGATCAGGATAGCTGGAAATATGGCCATGGTGCCTAGAGTAGCTTGGCCGGCAACCAACTCTAGCTCATCGCCAGTTAACCCCTGAGCTTTAGCGGCCGCTTTGTCAGAATCTATCCATGCTCCGATGATAGGCTGGAAAATGGAAGATGAGAACATGCCAACTGCACCTACGACTGACATGCCTAAAGCGCCACTAGCAGGAATATATTTTGCGATAAATCCAATCATATTTGGCCAGAAATAAGCGACACCCAGTGCAAAGAAAATAGCAGCAACATAAGCCATTGAACCTGTTTGTGTTGAAAACAGGAAAACACCAATTGTTGTCATTATTGCTGATCCGAGCAACACCCCAGTAATATCTAATTTTGCAACAATCGAACCACCGAAGTAACGAGCCACGGCCATTAAACCTGTGACTAAAGCTAATATAAGCATTGGATGCGCGCCACTTTTTGCCAGTATGACTCCCACCCACTGCTGAGGACCAAACTCTGAAATAGCTGTTAGCGCCATGCAGAAAAACATAAAAATGAATAGAGGGGACATCATTGCCGACAGATTCCCACCGATTTGAGCCGCTTTTTCCACTTTAGCTTTAGGCCATGATTGGCCAAAAAACAGCCATGCATAAATAATGGTTGGGATCATAATCACCCAAATTTGTGACTGCCAGCTCATAGCAGCATCAGTCATAAACTTGGAAATAAGTGCTCCAATCACAATGCCACCAGGAAACCACATGTGGAAACGATTAAGCTTAGTATTAACCTCATTTCCTGAATACATGTCGGCAATCATAGGATTACATGCGGCTTCAGTGCAGCCATTTCCCAAACCAATAAGGAGTGTAGAAATAAGTAACATTTCATAACTCCCCGCAAAGATGGTAAGAATAATGCCAGCGGCATGGGCAAATAGAGCAAACTGCATGATCACCTTGCCACCCACTTTATGATAAATGAGACCACCCACCACCATGGATATAGGAAACCCTAAAAACCACATTGAATTGATAAAACCTAATTGACTGGCGCTTAAACTCAGCTCGCTTCCTAGTTGTACTAATATTCCCGCTCTAATACTAAACGATAATGCTGTGGTAATAAGAGCGAAGCAACTACCATAAAAAAGTCTATTATCTGTCTTCATTTCAACTTCCTCGATTTGATTTGTTATCACGTCATGCAAAATTTAAAACGACACTTATTTTCCCGAGCTCAGGTTAAATTAAACATTTCGCTTCGAATAAATTTATACATACTTTTAAATCACCCGGTCATTTCCACCATCAACACTAAGTTGTATACCGGTACTTTTTGACAATGTGCCATCTACGAATGCCGAAACAGCTAAAGCCACATCACGTGAGGTTATTTCTGCACCCAGTAAATTCCGTTTTTTATATTCATCCACCGTAATTCCATAACGCTGAGCGGATTTTTCTAGTGCGCCTCGGGTCCACAACTTGGTATCGAAAACTGCGTCTGGATGAATAGCGTTGACGGTAATCCCATCTTTAACCAACTCCAGAGCAGCAACCCGCATAAGTTGAGTGAGCCCAGCTTTAGAAACCGAATAAGCGGCAGCCCCAGCGCCCGGAGCAGGTACGTTTCTTGACCCCATAAACACTACAGCCGGATCAATCCCGTAACGTAAATAAGGAATAGCTTGTTTGAGAAGTAGCCGATGTGAGCTTAAGTTTACGGCTAGTGTACTGTCCCAATTATCATCATCTAAATCTTCGATGTTTTTTCCAGTGCGGAAAATCCCAGCGTTTGATACTAAAATATCGATGCCACCGTATTGTTCCACTACCTCTGCTAACACACGACTAATTGCACTTTCATCGGTTAAGTTTACGACTTTACCTTCGAAGCCAGCTTGGTTCATTTCACTTTGAATGTCGGGATTGATGTCGAGCCCCACCACGACAGCACCTTGTTCAAACAAACGCTTTGCACAAGCTAACCCAATGCCAGCCGCTGCGCCGCTGACAATTGCGATTTTTCCAGTCAGTTCAGGGCCTGCCTTTTGAGATTTCAATTTTGCTTGTTCTAGTGTCCAATACTCAATGTCGCGCAAGTCCTGCTCTGTTAAGCCTTGCCAACCACCTATTTCATCTGCGTATTGCAAGGCTTGTAATGTAGCCTTTGCAACATCTGCTGAAATAGTTGCACGTTTCAAATTAATCCCAAAACTACGACTTTGGCCACTTTCAAAAACGGCCCAATGAGGATGCGTTTTTAACATTTGTAACTCACTGTTGTCTGCCCGCTCAAAATACGCTTGATACTCAGCATCAAAAGCGAGCATTTCAGACTCTGGATTTTGACCATGCAATAACGCAGGAAAAGGTTTGTTATGTAAAACATGCTCGGGGGTCAGGGTTCCATTACGCAATAGCTCAGTAATACGTTTGGTTTTTTCTGCCGATATGCTAACAGCAGGCTTAGAAATCAGCGCTTGGCCAGCAAGAATAGAAGCTGCTTTGCGATATCGAGCCACAGATATTGGGTCGACAACTGGCAAATTTTCAAAGCAGGGTTCACCCAACTGTTCTAATAAAAAGGTTTCCGCTTTTCCTACCGCTTCCACCATATTGTCATAGCTAATTTTAGCATCATCAGAAAATGTAAAAACACCATGATGTTCTAGAATCACCGTATTTATGCCTTCAAATTGGCCATTATCAATAGCTTCTTTAAACTGAAGTGCGAGGTCAAACCCCGGTTTTACATAGGGCAAAAACAGTACGTCATCACCATAAATATTCTTTAATAAATTTAAACCATCTGGGGAGTTAGAAACCGTTAATACTGCATTTGCGTGAGAGTGATCGACGAATTTAAATGGGATCAACGCATGTACAATAGCCTCAATCGAAGCGCCTGCAGCATTAGGATCTAATCGAGCTACCTTTAAATCCTTTACCATGTCATCGTCACTGAGTGTTTTAAGTTCAGCTAAACGTATTACTTTTTCAATTTCTAGCGCGGTGTAACCTTCAGCCCCCATAGTTGCGAGATCAAAACCACTGGCTTTCACCCAGATAATATTTTGCGTTTCACCAAAACGGTTGGTGGCGGTTGATTTTAACGATGTGTTGCCACCACCGTGCAATACCATAGCCGTATCAGCGCCAATCAGTCGTGATGTATACACACGCAGATCTAAATCGTTTGTTAGCTTACGCGCCTCTTGGTCATTCCATAAATTTTTCATATTGTTCAACTTCTCTAATTTATTGATACAAATTATTCTTCTATCAAAGCGATTAATGTGTCGACCGCCTTTTCTACGAAAACACTGTCTTCTGCGTTATTGTTCATTTCTATTAGTTCGATATTTTTTGGTAGGAATTTTTCTACTGCCTGCCTTAACACTTCATCACTTTGAGGGTCAAATAAGTCACCATTGGCCGCGGAATAACTACTTACGCCTTTAGTGGGCAACATAAACACAGTTTTCTTTTTGCTATAGGTAAGGCGTTTACATATTTCACTGATAATGGCTGTGACTTCTTCGCCATTGGTGCGCGGAACTAAAATGACCGGATTGTGATAACTGTATAGATGATCTTTATATTCTTCTGGCACGGTATTAGGTTCATCCAATAAAATGCCTAGATGATCGATTCCTCCAGGAACCACCACTTGAGGCAGGCCTAATTTCCCAGCGACGGTTAAACGTTCTTCATCTGCAGCCCTCACTCCGTGGTACAGGGCGTCTGCAATATCGCCTAAACCGAAGTCAAAAACAGCGGTAATAATGCCGTCTTTCATCATTTGTTCCATGGCGCGACTGCCCGCCCCTATGGCATGAAAAACGATGGGCTCATAGCCTCGTTTTTTGAACAGTTCCATGGCCTTCATTGTACCTTGGGTAAGCACACCCAAATTTGAAATTCCGACAATGGGTTTCCCTTCAGTAAACTCCACTTTTTGATAGGCATTAGCCATACCACAAGCAGCTCCAGCTGCATTAGATAAAACTCGTCGAAAAAACGGATTTAGCCCCAAAATATCACTTACCGAAAACATCATGGTGATGTCTTTAATCCCGACAAACGCTGACGTATCTCCAGAAGCCATAGTTGAAATCATGATTTTGGGAAACGCATAAGGTAACGCTTGCATCACCATACAACCATTGTTGGTCCCTTGGGTTCCGCCTAGGCTAACTAACGCATCTATTTTCTGTTCATGAATAAGCTGATTAACTAACTTTATCGCGCCTTTCACCATCACCTTGGAAGCTTCTTGACGAGATGGGTGCTCTAATAAAGCGGCCAGAGAACTACCGCCTTCTAAAGCCACTTCGTCTTTATGAATATCAACCTCAATATCAGTAATACCGACTAAGCTAATATCAATTAATAACGCCTTTCCGCCGAGAGCTTGTACTTCTTCTCGTAAGAAATCACACTCGGCTCCTTTCGTATCCATAGTCGCTAAGACAACTACGGTTTTTTTAGGGCTTAAAGTTTCTGCACTACTATTTTGGGTCTTCATTGCCGAATTCTCTTTATAGTTATCTCATTGACTAGTTGTTGATAAACCTGCTGGAATATCTTTAACAAACATGTGTTTTAGCTATTGTTTTTGTGAGAAAAATTCAAAGCAGTAAATTCATTTGCAGCAGCAGATACCGCTCGTTCGATAGGTAGACGCTCAGTTGAAGACCCGGTCCAAAAACCGTGACCAGATGTATGATCGAGCATATATTGGGCATCACTCGGGGTTTCCATAGCCGCGCCATGCCCCACTAAAATAACCTCAGGATGAAGCTTGCGAACTGCAGCGTAAACCTCTTCTGTTTCAGCAGCCGTTTGCTCAATAGTGCAGCCATTATCATAACCACTGATCCCGCCTTTAGTGGTACCGGCGTGATAACAAAAAATGTCAGGCTTCGCTTGTTCAGCTATCTCATTAGCATCTTCTGGGGTAAAGGCTAAACCAATAGTGACCATGTCCATCTCTTTAGCCAAGATCAACATGTCTATTTCGTTTTGTAGGGTAATACCGGCACTTGTGAGTACCTTAAAAATCTCACTATCTTTATCTACATAACTAATAGAAGGCCCAATGTTAGATACTGAATTCACTCCCATTCTCTGACAGTCTTCCAACACCATGCGCATGTCTTTAAGCGGGTCATTTGCATTTAAACAGGCACATACAAAAGACTCTCCCTGCAGTGCAGGCATAATATCTTCTCGGGTATAATTTAGGGTCTGTTGATTTGAGTCGAGTATTGGCCACATCATAGACATAGTGCCCATTCCATTTGCTCTGAGTCTGGCACCTGAGAATGTGTTAATACAATCAACGCCAGACTTTTCCAACAAACTGGCGACTAAACCACTGCCTGCACTGGCAATCATTATTGGCTGGCAATCAGTCACTTTTTTTCTTAGTTTTTGTAAAATTTCATTTGTCGAAATTCGATTAGTAATCATTTTAAAAGCCTCGTGCTAAGTTCAGTCTGGTGGTGCAAAATTTTTTATACGGTTCCCAGCTCGAGCTTGCGGCACTGGCTGGAATCGGCCGAAAGAAATTCATGTATTAACTGTGTTAATTGGCGCTGATGTTCTTTAGGTCGGTGATAGCGAGAAGGTAATTTTTGATAGCCCGCGTTAGGGATCACATCTGCAATTTTTTCTGCAATTCTAGTTGGATGTAATGGATCTTCTTCATTACCAAAAACGATCGTGGGCTGCTTTATTTGTTTTAATTGAGAGACATGTTTAAAAGGAGCGTCGTTAACTAAGTTATTTAATACCGGTGCTGCGGATATTGCTTGAGCACGTGTAAAGAGTCCTTTGATCGACTGAGCGCTTGCTGGGTTATCAAATTCTAATTTTTGAAACCACAATTGACTTAACAAATGCTCCCTAGCTCTTTGAAATCCAGCATATTGAAGGTCTTCACCAATATTTTTTACAACTAACAAATTTGGCACCGCAGCACTGTCTAACCAAGCCGGGCGAACTAAAATCAATCCTGCAACACACTCAGGTTTTTTTAACGCTGCTTGAATGCTAATACCTGCCCCCATGGAAATGCCCCCAAAGATGGCTCTTTGGATACCAAGGTGGTCAAGTAAGGCCAAGACAATATCGCTGAAGGTTTCAAAACTAAACCAATGTTTGATATTTTCTGATGAATTGATGATTGTTTGGCCATGGCCTGGCATATCTAAGGTCAGTATTCGACGGTAACTTAATCCACTCACTGATTGTTCAGATTGACGCCTATCTGCGCCTAATCCATGCAAAAACACTAATGTTTCTGCCTCATCACCTTTATCTACGGATCCCTGTTTATCACTTTCATTTAACTGATAAGCAATGTACTGATCTTTGAACTGAAAGAACGCCATGTGTAACCATCTAATTCACTAATGAATGTATTACAAAGATAAGTGAAGAGCGCGAGTAGGTCTTTTACATATTGACTGATTTTTATAACATTTCGCTTATACCTGGATTTACTTAGCCATAGAGAAAGCGACCAAACGTTAATTTTAGAGGGAAGAAAAGTATTAATGAACTGGGTAAGCTAATTGCAGTGATTTTAGCTAAGTCTATTATTAAATTTAAAAATGCCAGCGTTCTCTATACTTTTTAGGTGAAATATCTAAAGAAGCTCGGAATTGTCGAGTGAAATAACTTTGGTCACAAAATCCACAGCGCATGGCAATATCCGTTAAACCTTTGTCTGTGGTTTTTAGTAAATGACAAGCCGCTTGGATCCTGACTTT
This sequence comes from Paraglaciecola sp., assembly GCF_051252315.1. GTDB lineage: Bacteria > Pseudomonadota > Gammaproteobacteria > Enterobacterales > Alteromonadaceae > Paraglaciecola. The sequence continues at coordinate 31,293 of NZ_JBPOFP010000011.1, forward strand.
TAAAATAAATTTTTGCGGAGGCATAGTAAATACAGCTCTAAAACGGCTGCGAAATTGACTACTAGATAGAAAGCACATATCAGCAAGTTCAGTCACATCAATCACAGTATGATAATTATCCTGTATGTGTTTGATAGCTTTAGAAAATGGTTGGTAATCTTCTGGTAGGCTTTCAGACTCACCCATAACACGTGAGGTACCCATTACGCCATGCACTTCACCTTGATGATTAAAGACAGGTAACTTGCTTGTAGTAACCCAAATAATATTGCCGAGTTCGTTCACGATCAGCTCAGTACGATTTACTATCGATTCAGCGTGATGAATAATTCTAAAGTCGTCGTGGCGTATCGCATCGGCCACTTTTTTTGGAAAGAATTCATATTCCGTTTTACCAATAACGTCTGATTTGTTGCTTAAGTTAAAAAGCCGAGAAGTCGCCTCATTGCAGAGTACAAATTGGCAATTTTTATCTTTAATGTAAAAATAGATATCAGGCAAAATATCGAACAAGGTTTCTATATTGCCGTGATCACGCAACTGTTCCATGAATTTTTCTGTACGTGGATCGACACTTACTGTCATTTATGTACCCCAGCTCAAACAACCATTGGCTCAGGTAATATTTATATCACCTTTCGCTTGCTAGGGTGTACAAAAAACGTACCAGCGTCAATTCATAGTGATAACAAACTAAACAGAGAACGGATATTTAATCGCAGGGTGATGTTGGTAGTTCTCTACAGAAAACTGCTCTAAAGTCACCCAAGTTTCTATGTCTTCCAAGGTTTTGATACTAGGATCAATCTGCAAACTAGGAGAGGCGTAAGGCTCTCTTGTGATGTGTTCTTGTTTCATCAACTCAAGCTGATCTTCATAAATATGTGCATTAACAATTTTATGAAAAACCTTACCCGGTTTTAGCCCAGTTATTCTTGCCATTAACGCTAAAAGAGTAAAACATTGAACCTGATTAAAGTTTAAGCCTAGAGGCACATCACAGCTGCGCTGATAACTATTTAAATATAAGGTGCCATCCAATATGGAAAACTGATGTTGGAACATACAAGGGCGCAAACAACCTAGATGAAATGCGGCAGGGTGATAGAAAGTTAAAATCTCTCCTCTATCATCAATACCATTAGATAAATCCTCTACGATTTTCTTTAATAGATCGATTGAACCACCGTCTGGCTTTGGAAAGTTTCTGGCCATCTTGCCATACACTAGCCCCATATCGTCTTCACCTTTACGAACAGGGTTACTTAGCCAGGCTTGATTGTCATTGGCATTAGCGTTCCAAGTATTACAACCAATCTCTCTAAATTGAGCGGCACTATCGTAACCTCTGAGGTAACCGATTAATTCTGCAATGGCGGCTTTGAAAAAACTTTTTCTGGTGGTATCTAACGGAAACTCATTTTCGTCCACGTTATACACAAAATCAGCGTTAATCACAGTTAAGCAACGTTTACCGGTTCTTTCGTTGTAAACCCACTTTCCTTGATTAATGATTCTTTTGCACAGTTCTATATATTGACTCATTTTACGAATACTTCTTTAATGTTGATTTTGTAAATACCATTGAGTGGAATTTTACTTAAATACCAGCTCTGACTAGGCCACCTAAGCCTGATAATTCTAGATACAAGTTTACTTCATCTCGTACGTCTTGCGGATTATTTAAGGTTAATACCTTAGCTAATAATTGTTCTGATTCGTTGCGACTGATGTTACGTACAATCCATTTCACCTTGAGCAAATTGTGATTATTCATACTCAGTTTTCGATAACCCATAGCCATCAGCAGCACAACACCACCTGGCTCCCCAGCCAATTCACCACATACAGTAATGGGCACTTGTAACATTTCTGCATGTTTAGCAATAGTATTTAAAGCGCTTAACACGGCTGGATGGTAACTATCATATAACTCAGATACACGAGCGTTATTTCTATCCACCGCTAGTAGATATTGGGTTAAATCGTTACTACCGACAGAAAAGAAATCGACTATCTTAGCCAATTGAGGCAGTTGGTAAATCACCGCAGGCACTTCCAACATCACACCTATTTTAGGCATATTTAAGTGCTGCCCTAACAATTTTGCATCCTCTTCGACTTCATAGAAAGCCTGTCTAATTAGGCGTTTTGCTTCACTCACCTCACTGACAGACGTAATCATAGGCAACATGATGCTCAGGTTATCTAATCCAATACTGGCCCGTAACATGGCACGTATTTGTACTAAAAATATTTCTGGGTGATCTAACGTTAAACGTATGCCACGCCAACCTAAAAACGGATTTTCCTCAGTTATCGGAAAATAAGGTAAAGGTTTATCTCCCCCTACATCTAAAGTACGCATAGTAAAAGGTTTATGCGGTTCGGCGATTAATAACTCTCGATATAGGTCAGCTTGCTCTTGCTCTGTGGGAAAACGCTGGCGCATCATAAAGGGGATTTCGGTTCTGAATAATCCCACTCCATCTGAATCTGGATTGATATTATTTTCAGACTCCAGTGATAAACCTGCATTGACGAATAAGTTTAACTGGCACTTATCTTTCGTCATAGCAGGCAAGTTATCTTGAGCGTGAATTTTCTCAGATAATAACTGCTCTTCTAATATTAATTGTTCAAACTCATGTCGTATTGTGACATTTGGAGAAACAATGACATCGCCAGTGTACCCGTCTAACAATATGTCTTTTTGATCAAGTAAGGTAATAGGTACGTCTGTTAGTCCCATTACGGCAGGCACCCCCATTGCTCTTGCCATAATAGCGGCGTGGGAGTTGTTAGAGCCACGCATTGACACTATGCCTTTCAGTTTTTCGCTAGGGAATTCAGCTAACATGGCGGCAGTGACTTCTTCTGCAATTAAAATGGAATGATCTGAAGGTTCACGTTTAGTGGCCTCGTCATTACCTAACCCTAGAATATTGGCTAAAACTCTGTTTCCCATGTCTTCAACGTCAACGGCTCGTTCACGCATATAAGTGTCATTCATAGATTGAAATTGGCGAATAAAGTTTTCAATGACCATTTTTAAAGACGTTGGCGCATCCCAACCACCTTTAATTTTTTTCTCGACCTCTCTCCCCAGACTATTCGCATCTAATAAGTGATGATAAAGCTGGAAAATCGCTCGCACATCATCTGGAACTTCGCCTTGAATACGCTCAGACAATACCGCCATGTCCTGCTGCGTTTTTTTAACCGCCAAACGGTAATTTTCAATTTGCTCTTCTGTGTTGTCACTACGCTTATGCACGTGACTATGAATATTCACCATCAAGTTTTGTAAAAAACCAACACCTGTCGCCAACCCTGAGGAACCAGGCACTCCTCTTAGAGACTTTTGCCAATCTTTGGGCACATTTTCAGCTAATGAATTGATAGAACCACGGGCTTTAGCGTTAGAGATTTCAACTGCAAGTTGCATCGCTAAGGTAACTAAAAATGCCTCTTCATCTTCACTAAAACGTCTTTTTTCTCGTTGTTGTAGGGTTAATACCCCTAAAACTTTTCTTTGATGAATGATGGGGGCGCCTAAAAAGGCGTGATAAAGATCTTCTCGAACTTCAGGGTAATGTTTAAACCGAGGATGGCTCGGTGCGTCACTAATATTTATGGGCTCTTCACGTTGCCCAATTAACCCAATTAAGCCTTCAGAAAAACCTATAGAAACTTGACCTACGGCCTCAGATGCTAAACCTTGGGTTGCGGCTAAAATAAAATGTTGTTGTTCATAATCGGCTAGATAAATACTACAAGAGTCAACCTTTAAGGCCTCTATCAGTCTGTGCGCCAGACAACTCAACGCCTCATCCAAAACGGGGATTTGGTTCACTTCCTGAACGATGCGTTTAAGCGTGGTTAACATAATCCTTATTTACCTTTCGTATTTAAGCCTTACGTCGGCGTTTTGACTTATGAGATTGCCCTTGAAAAGGTAGCGCACCTTCTGGCATAGCGACTGATGCAAATTCTTTCATGACTCGTCGGTATACATCTTTTTTAAAAGACACTACGTTACGAACTGGGTACCAAAAGCTCACCCAACGCCAATTATCAAACTCAGGGTGACCTGATTGTAATAAATCGACATCATCTTCTTTGCAGGTTAATTGTAACAAAAACCACTTTTGTTTTTGACCAATACAAACAGGGTTACTGCCTTGACGTACTAGACGTTTAGGCAATTTGTATCGTAACCAATTTTTAGTCACTGACAATATTTTTACGTGTTCCGGCCGCAAACCCACTTCCTCATGGAGCTCACGATACATAGTTTGTTCTGCAGTTTCACCTTCGTCAATTCCCCCTTGCGGGAACTGCCATGAATGCTGTCCATAACGCCTAGCCCAAAAAACTTGACCTAACTCATTACAAATTACTATGCCAACGTTGGCGCGGAATCCTTCGGCATCAATCACTTAGACTCCCGAGAACTCAATTCTTTTAATGTCATGCATTCTTCCATAAACTACAGCTTATTCAAAGGAATAAAAAAGCATTAGGCCTAGTTGTATTCAGAATGAAAGAGTATATTTTTCCAAAAACCGAGCCCCAATCCATACCACAACTGCTTAACCGTGCAGAGGTGTTGGCTGGAGTGACCTTAGGTGAACTTGCCGATATTAATAATATTAAGACGCCAGATAACTTTAAAAGGGAAAAAGGCTGGACAGGGCAACTCATCGAACTTTGTTTAGGTGCAACCGCAGGATCAAAGTCCCAACAAGATTTTGCCCAACTTGGTATTGAACTAAAAACGATCCCCATAGACGAATATGGCAAACCTTTAGAAACCACCTATGTATGTTATGCACCTTTACTAGATGTAGCAGGCATTGAATGGCATACCAGCAACATAAGAAATAAAATTCGACAGGTCTTATGGGTCCCAATAGACGGTAGAAGAGACATTCCGCCCAGAGACAGACGTATCGCCACACCGTTCTTATGGACACCCAGTGCCGAACAAGACAACCAGCTTCGTATGGACTGGGAAGAGTTAATGGAAATGATCGCCCTAGGTGAAATTGAAAACGTCACCGCCCGCCGAGGTCAATATCTACAAATTCGCCCTAAAGCGGCAGACGGCAGCGCACTAACCGAGGCAATAGGTAAGAATGGACAAAAGATCCAAACCCGCCCAAGAGGGTTTTACTTAAAAAAAGAATTCACTCGTCAAATATTAAACAACGCGTTTGCTTAAAGTATGCTTATGATGAGAAAAATAAACAGGCTACAAAAATTGATTTTAAATCTAAATGGATTATCAACCAAAACCGAGCAAATTTTGCCAGGTATCACTCATGAAATAGCTGGACAGTTATCGTAAGGCATTAAACGTCTCGTACTGCTTCAATCGGTTTTATTCTGCTTTTAAGTGGCAAAGCCATGCTTTTTATTTACCCGCGAATCAAAGCTCGCTATTTTTTATTACAAACTCTAAATGACAATTGGCATGGATAGCCAATTGAGTGGTGTTTTGTCGGGAACAAATCAGCACGACTTTTGGAGTTTATAAAAAATAGGAGAAGAGCTTTGCCGGAGCTCGGCATTTCTTGTTTACTTCTTTTTGCTGTTGAAAAGAAGTAAATTGTTTGTCAGGGATGACAATCGAAAACCCGCAATGAATTGCGTGAGCACAGCGAATACTTTGTGTGCGCAGCACATAAATAAGCTCCGCGTATAAACAAAAACACCTCCAAAGCAGGAGGTGTTTTATTAAACTTAGTTTTAAAAACAAGTTTCTATTGTGGTGTACGTAACACCATCAAACGTATCTCAGTCATATCTTCCATGGCAAAGGTAATACCCTCACGGCCTAAACCTGATTCTTTAACGCCACCATACGGCATATTGTCCACACGCCAACTAGGCACATCTCCAATAACCACACCGCCTACATCCAGTTCATTCCAAGCTTTGTTAGCTTTATAAATGTCTCGAGTGAAGACACCGGCTTGTAAGCCAAACTGACTGTTGTTGACTTCCTCTAAGGCTTGGTCAAAGTCACTAAATGAACTCAATACAGAAACTGGACCAAATGCCTCTTCGGTGTTGATTGCGGCATCGTTTGGCACGTTTTCAAGCAAAGTGGCTTGCAACATATTACCATCACGTTGACCACCACATAACAAGGTGGCACCGGCGGCTACGGCTTCTTGCACCCAAGTATCTAATCGAGATGCTTCGGATTCAGAAATCATTGGGCCAATAAAGGTATCTTCATTTAACGGATCGCCATGTACCAAGTTAGCAACACGATCAGTATAACGCTGCTTAAAATCAGCATAAATAGAATCATGTACGATAACTCTTTGAACACTAATACAGCTTTGTCCAGACTGATAATAAGCACCAAAAACGATACGTTCGATAGCATCATCAAGGTCAGTGTCGTGATCGACTACGCAAGCGGCATTACCACCTAACTCCAAAATAACCGGTTTTTTACCTGCTTTAGCTTTTAAGTCCCAACCCACTTGAGGAGAGCCAGTAAAACTAAGCAACTTAAACCTGTCGTCAGTGGTAAATAAATCAGCGCCATCACGGCTACAAGGCAAAATTGAAAACGCTCCTTTAGGTAGATTCGTTTCAGCTAATATTTCACCAATAATCAAAGCACCCAAAGGTGTGCGACTAGCAGGTTTGAGCACAAACGCACAACCGGTAGCTAATGCTGGCGCGACTTTATGTGCGGCCAAATTTAACGGAAAATTAAACGGAGAAATAAACGAACATGGACCAATAGGTACACGTTTGTACATACCCGTATAACCTTTCGCCCTTGGGGTAATTTCTAAGTTCATTACCTCACCATGCATACGCACTGACTCTTCGGCAGCAATCCGGAAGGTGTCAATTAAGCGAGTCACTTCACCACGTGCATCTTTAATTGGTTTACCGGCTTCAATGCATAAGGCGTGAGCTAATTCGTCAAAACGCTCTTCAAAACGTTTAACACAATGATTGAGAATATCTTGACGCTCATAGGGTGCCATTTTATTAAGCAAAGGCTGGCTAGCCTCTGCAGCTGCAATTGCTTGGTCAATCACCTTGGCATCTGCTAAAGCAGCATGGGTCGCCACTTCATTAGTGTACTTATTGGTGATCTCTAAACCTTGATTAGCAAAAACTGCTTCATTGGCTAAATAATAAGGATAAGCTTTAGCTAACATAATAATTCCTTATACTGCGGCACTTCGCACACGAAGTGTTTTGTTTAAAGTTTCGTCGTTTAAGGTGTAATCCACTGGCACATCAATTAAATGTACGCCCGGTTCAGCTAAACATTTTTGTACTTGAGGTAACAAACCAGCAGCTGAATCAACACGCCAGCCCTTGCCTCCGTAGCTTTCAACATATTTAACAAAATCTGGGTTACCGTAATCTAGGCCAAAGTTTTCAAACTCCATATTAGCCTGTTTCCATTTGATCATACCGTAGGCATCATCGCGCAGGATAATAACCACTATGTGCAGATTCAAACGCACTGCAGTTTCTAGCTCCTGACTGTTCATCATAAAGCCGCCATCACCACAAACAGTGATAACAGGTTTATCTGGATGCACCATTTTAGCAGCCATGGCTGAAGGTAAACCAGCACCCATAGTCGCCAGCGCGTTATCAAGTAATAAAGTATTAGGAAGCGCTGCATGGTAATTACGTGCAAACCAAATTTTGTAAACACCATTATCTAAAGTCACTATGCCATCATCAGGCATGGCTTCGCGAATATCACGTACAAATCGTTCCGGTAAAATAGGGAAACGGTCATCATTTTCACTTTCAGCTTTGTGAGCTTCATAAGCTTGATGAACTTTGTTAAAGAAAGAGAAATCCCAATTTGGATTAACATCAATCTGTTCTTTAATTTGCCAAATACTATTGGCCACGTCACCTAGAACTTCTAGCTGTGGGAAATACACAGGGTCTACTGCGGCAGTTTCAAAGTTAACGTGGATTACTTGTCTATTATCATCGTGGCTCATAAAGAATGGTGGTTTCTCTACCACGTCATGACCAACGTTGATAATCAAGTCTGCGCTATCAATAACTCTATGCACAAAGTCACCTGATGATAGGGCTGTGTTCCCCATATACAGATCATCTCTTTCGTCCAAAACGCCTTTACCTAGCTGCGTAGTCACATAAGGGATACCTGTTTTATCAACAAACTCTCTAAGCATTTTGGAGGTTAATTTACGATTAGCGGCAGCACCAATTAATAATAAAGGAGACTTAGCGTCTTTGATCATCTCAACGGCTTTATTAATTGCTTTGTATTCCGCAATCGGACGTCTTGAAACACTGGCAGTTAATAATTCGGCAACTGTATCTTCTGCTGCAATATCTTCTGGTAATTCGATATGAGCGGCACCAGGACGTTCTTCGTGAGCTAATCTGAATGCTTCTCGGATGGCAGATGGAATACGGTCTCCACTGACTAATTGAGTGGTGTATTTGGTAATTGGACGCATCATGTCAACAGCGTCAATCACTTGGAATCGTCCCTGTTTACTGGTTTTCACTGGCTTTTGCCCAGTGATCATTAACATAGGCATAGCACCTAATTGTGCATAAGCGGCCGGTGTAACTAAGTTTGTTGCACCGGGTCCAAGAGTAGATAAACACACGCCAACTTTACCGGTTAGGCGGCCATAAGTAGCAGCCATAAAACCTGCGCCTTGTTCGTGTCTGGTCAAAATAAGTTTAATTTTTGACCCTCTCATTGATTCTAATAAATCCAAGTTTTCTTCACCTGGAATACCAAATATATATTCGACACCTTCGGCTTCTAAAGCTTTTATAAATAAATCAGACGCTTTCATTGGCGCTCCTGTTAGTTTTGTAGGGTTAAGTCCCAATCTTAAATACCTGTATAGAAGATAGGACATATTTTTGAAAGGTCTTAGCCTTTCTTTATTTTTATATTTGTTACTCATCAACTTAATTAAACTTTAATGAGTTCTTAAGCTTATACTCCACCGAATCATATGTTCCAGTAAAGCATAAAAAACCGATTACTTAACACTTTTTGGAATAAGCGAATTATTGTTAACAGACCATTTTTTTTCTAACAAAATTTGGACAATGTCTAATTGTAAAATCGTTACACTTGAACGAAATAAAACCTTACCAATAGCCGATGACTTATTGGTAACCTCTGGTTCATTGGTAATTGTTGATTCCACTTGGTCCCATTCTATCTTCAGTTGTTTTAGTCTTTGCAACACATCTTTAAGTAGAGGGGCGTCGTAATTTTTAAGAAACTGATTAACGGTTAACTCAAACCTATTAAGTACCTCTGAAATTTGTATCACAGCATTGGGGTTGTATGTATCTTGCAATTGACTAATTGAAAATTGCAAACAGTTAAGTAACTGCTGAACATTATGTTCAAAAATATCACTGGTTATTAATTCAGCATTGTCTTGCAAAAATAATTGTGGCGCTTTTTGTGGTTTATTATCTGCTAACCTATAACCTCGAGCCGCTTTGCTATCTTGCCCAATTGGCATATATACAACTTGAAGAAGTTGTTTTGCCAAAGTAAATAAATCAGCTGGTTGACCTTTTTTTAACTCAAGTTCAACTTCACAAATAGTTGTATGTTGACCATTAGCCGATATTCTTCCTTTGTCCCAAACCATTTCGATTTGACACTCAGGGGTAATATCCAACAAATAAATGTGGCGTACAAAGTTAGTTGCAAACAAAGTCGATAGATTTTTCTGAGTGGTGTTTACATCAAAATCTGTGGGCCAAGCTTTTGGATCAAACAAAGATAAGTTAGGTGTAACTTGCACACCTTGTTGTTTATCAGCTAGTTGTACATTGAACTCAGGTCTTTGATGAAGAGCACCGATTGACTGACCAGCGGTTTTAAGAGTTTGCTCTAAGTTTTTACCATTCCCTCGGATACGTAACCCAATATCATTAATACGTAATTGCCGATCCTGTGTATCAAAATAATAATTACTCAACTCTACCTTTTGGCGAGTCACACCACACCGTAAATTTGGTAGAAATTTTTGTTCAATAATATCGCCTGCATTTTCTGCAGCCAATAATTTTAATTCAATCTCGTATTCCATATTTTTTAAATAATAATCAATACCTTAATTTCAATAACTGAATATTGTACCATACCTTGATGCTGCCCATATGTTAGTTGCTTAAATGCTAAACAATACAAACACTAATAATGCGCAAAACCAAATAGAGACTTGCCTTTCTTTTAACCACACAATACCATCTATGCTGAATTTAAGGAGTTTATAGTTAATGATGCGTAAGCAAATCGTTTTTTTATCGTTATTAATCGCCAGTTGTTTTTATAGCCTGCAATTGACTGCACAAGAAAACACCACAACAAGTGGTGAAGTTCGGTATATTTCTGACGATTTATTTACCTACATGCATGCTGGGCCGGGTCTTAACTTTAGAATATTAGGATCGGTGACTGCTGGCGCAAAAGTGACCCTGCTTAACATTGACAAAGAAAACAACTTTGCAGAAATTCTTGATGAAAAGAATCGTAAAGGTTGGGTAGACGCAGACTATATCAATAAAAACCGTAGCGTCAGAGAATTGGTACCAGGTTTACAACAACAAGTTGAAGAACATCAACTAGGTTTACAACAAGAACTAGCCAATAACGACATACTGAACCAACAAATATCAGATTTAAACGCAGAAATTAGCCAACTTAAAAAGACATTATCTAATTCAGAAAAAACCAAAGCTGAAATTGCACGCACTTTAGAAAATTATGACCAAAGTGCTGAAATGGAATGGTTAACTCGAGGCGGTATTTTGGCTATAGTGAGTTTGTTATTAGGGATTATCATTACCTACTTACCTAAGAAACGCCGTAGAAACGACAACTGGATGTAATCAAAATATTTTAATTCACCTATTAACAATTGTTAAGATTCGCTATTAACGGCAACGTTTAATTAATGCTTATTGTAACAATTTTAGTGGGTGATCTTGTGCACTCCATTTAGCTGAAAAAAAGTCTTTGATAACCTTATTGGGAACTTCATCAACCGCTTTAAATCGCCAGTTTGGATGATAATCTTTATCAATCAATAATGCCCGCACACCTTCTTGAAACTCTCCATATTCAGCACATTTACAGGATAGAATCAGCTCCATTTTAAGGCATTCAGCTAAACTTAACCCCTTGGCTGTATGTAATTGCTTAAATACTAAAGCTTTGGATAAAGATGACCCTTTCTGTAAATTAGCTTGTGCTTCATTTACCCATTCGTCCGTTTCACTTTTAGCCAAAATGTATGCCTCTGCCTTTTGCACAGAGTCTTGGTTCATTAACTCAGTTAACCATACCTGGTTTTCCTTTAGTCGGTTAATCGGCAATTGCTCACTGTGTTTATCTTGTAACTCCTGGCAAATTTCACTTAACTTAGCTGCCACGTCTATTTTTTGCCAATTGGTTAACTTTAGCTTCTCAAGTAAGTTGGACTTGAGCTTATGCGGCATAAAATAATTCGCCAAGTTTGCGTAGATAGCTTCTGAGGCGTTAATACTTTTTCCCGTTAAACCTAAAAATAAGCCGCATCCAGCTGGCATTTTGTTTAAGAAGAAACTGGCGCCTGCATCTGGATATAACCCAATACTAATTTCTGGCATCGCTAAACGGGCATTTTCAGTGACGACTTTATGACTTGCCCCACTCATTAACCCTAAACCACCTCCCATCACTAAACCGTTACCCCAAACTAAAATAGGTTTACTAAAAGTATGGATTGCATAATCTAATTGATATTCTAAAGAAAAGAATTCTTTTAAAGGGTGTATGTCACTCGGTGATGAAACCTTGTGCTGTGAAGGCATATTGTGCTCATGCATAGAATGATACATGGCAACAATATCACCACCAGCACAAAATGCTTTATCCCCATCCCCTTCTAAAATCACTAAAGCGATATCCGGATCATCTTGCCACTGTTTCAAAGTAGATTTTAAAGATGCAACCATATGTATATCTAACGCATTAAAAGCTTTAGGTTTAGTTAGGGTTGCACAGGCGATTTTTGCTTGTCCAATGGTTTGAATATAAGAATACGTAACGCCTACCACTTACTTTGTTACCTGCTTAGAAAGTATATTGATGTAACTATATACCATGAAATAAATATCTATAACTAGCATATAAAAATGACCGCTATGTTTATAAGTTGAGTCTGCTATGCTTAATTAGTTAATATTTTGTGCGGTATTTTCAAGGGATTATCCTATTTTATGTCATTTAGTAAGATAAAAGTTGCAGTCGTTGAAGACAATGGCATGGCTCGAGCAAACCTGCGTAATCATTTGTTAGATATGGGGTTTAATCAAATCGGCTGTTTTAGTAATGGTCGCGAACTCAAAGCGAATATGCGTAACCAAAGGCTTGACCTTCTGCTCATGGATTTTCACTTAGGGCAAAATAAAAATGGCGTCGAAGTATTACAAGATTTAAAACAACAGGGGTTCATTAACAACTCTACCTGCATTATGTTTGTTACCTCTGATCGACTGCCCTTAATCATAGGTCAGATTGTCGACGTGCATCCCGAAGCGCTAATAGTAAAGCCTTACACCATTCGCAATTTAATGAAAAATATTTCCAATTGCCTAAACCTACATAGTTATTTAAAACCAGTCTATCAAAGCATGGATGACGACAACCATGAAAAAGCACTAGAAGAATTAGATTGGCTATTGGAAGAAGAACCAAAACCTCGTCAAAAAAGTGCCCTCATTAAACTCAGAGCTAGAATTTTAACCAAACTAGAACGTCATTCCGAAGCAGCTAGTCATTATCGAGAGATCCTACAACGTTCAGACAAAGTCATTTGGGCCAAATGGGGATTAATTCAAAATTTATTCTTAGATGGACAAATTGAAGAAAGTGAGACTTTATTACACGATTTAACCGAGTCTCAACTTACCAATGATAAGGCTTGTGAATGGCTAGCTAGGATCAGCATTAGCAATAACCAATACAGTAAAGCTGAAAACTATATGCACCAGATCCGTGAGGGAGAACTTTCCATTCCGGCTGCGCGCTTAAAGGCTTATATTTATCAATCTCAGCAACGGGGTGAAGAAGCAATCAATTTACTGGAAAAAAAGCGCGAGTCCAATCGCTCTATTAGAGAAAGGTACGATGAAATATCACTAGATTTAGCCCGTTGTTATTTAACCGAAGCTGAATTAAAAACTGGCAATGACCGTACACCAGATATTCAAGTGGCAAAATTTTTAATCGGTGCTGCCGGTAGAAAACTATCTGATCCAGCTATGGCCCAAAAGAAAGATTACATGTTAGCGACAGCCGCTTTTTTAGAGGGAAACATTGCCAAATCTAACGAGATATTGAGTCGTCCTGGAATGCAAGATTTACATGAGGCTGAAATTTCCACCATTACCGATGCTGTGCATGCATGGCGTAATGTAGGCAATACCGAAAAAGCCAAAGAATACCTTGAACTGAGTAAAGAAAAATTAAAAGACATTGATGAGGGAAACAGTAAAACAATATCCACAATGTTGGTCACCAAAGGTGAAGAAGCCATTGGAGAAAGAAGACCACAAGCTCTCGAGTTTAACAAAATCGGATTACAAAAATTTGCCAACAAAAAATACTTGGCTGCTACCAAAGACTTTTATCAAGCCTATAAGTTGTTTCCGAGAGAATTGGCTTTCAGCTTAAATTTGTTACAGGGCATGGTTGATGCTGAGTTGACTGAATTTAAAAAAGTTAAAACCTTGGAGTTTTTAACTGAACTACAAAGCAGAGAGTTAAACAATGGCAATAAAAAACGTTTAGATGAAATAGTGCAACGTATTGTTAAGAAAAAACACGTGTATTTTATGGATATGCCTAACGAAGAAACACCAGAAAAAGCCTAGTTCGATGTATGGACTTCCAGTTCAATCAAAGTATTGACTAAACCTTGTAGTGCTAAATCAACATCTTCAACGTAAATCAACTCATCTGGATGATGACTTACCCCTCCTTTACATCGAACAAAATACATAGCCACATCGGTAATTTCAGCAATTGCCATCGCGTCATGCCCTGCTCCACTCATTAATTTTACCGGCGGTAAATCCATATTTGCTAAAACTTTCACCTGCAGATCTTGCATCCATCTAGCACACTTCACAGCACTCGCATTATGCACTTCAGTCCACTGACTAGTTAAGTTTCTTGCGTGACAAATAGCCTCAACTTTACCTTGGATCTCTTTTACTGCCATATCTCGCATATCGTCATAATCGGAACGAATATCCATAGAAAATATAACTTTTCCGGGGATCACGTTCACTGCACCCGGTTTACTCTCAATACGACCAACAGTTGCTACAACTGAATAATCTTTAGCTACCTGTTCTATGGTCAATATGGCGTTGGCAGCGCCTACCAAGGCATCTTGACGCATATCCATAGGCACAGTTCCAGAGTGTCCTGCATAACCTGTTAGTTCCACCTCAAAACGCCTCGCTCCAGCAATGGCAGTAACTATGCCTAAAGCTCTATCATGTTGTTCTAAAACCGGACCTTGTTCAATGTGAACTTCTAAATAACCAAGTAGGTTGTCTTTTGCTCGGCTAGCCAATTCAACCTTTGCTGGATCGAAGCCCACGTCGTGAAAAGCTTGATCTAAACTAATATGTTCTTTGTCTTCCAGCGACCACCAGTCAGACTGCCAAGTATTAGCCACAGCACGGCTACCTAATAAAGTACTGCCAAATCGAGTACCTTCTTCATCACCAAATCCAATAATGTCTATATGGTAGTTAAATACTTTTTTCTGTTGATGAAAATACTGAATGGCAGCTATGGCTAACAGCACGCCTAAAATACCATCATATTTTCCAGCATTAGGGATCGAGTCCAAATGAGAACCAATCAGTAAGGTTTTAATCTCTTCTTCCGTTTGAAATTCATTAGCTGTTTTTCCAAAATATCGGCCACATACGTTACCCGCTTGATCCACCCAAGTAGTCATTCCACCTTGTTGCATCCAAGTCTGAACCAATTGGTTACATGTCATATGTTCTCTGGTCATGTAAAAACGACTAATGCCGTGCTCAGTAGCTGAAATACCAGCTAACTCATCACACCAATCCATTACTTGCTGAGCAAGTTCTGGAAAATCACGTGGCGTTATAATTGATTCAATCTGTTCAATCGGTTCAATGACAGGTGGAAATCTAAGGTTCATGTATTACTTCTCTTTAGCATTAAATTGTTCAACATAGCTAATGAGCTTTTGAAGAAAAAATTGTTTTTGTGGATAACTAATAAAACTAGCAGTAAAGCTATTGTGAGCTAATTGTATGGCTTGCAGTTGAGTCATTGGAAATGCGTCAGCTAAAGCAAAAAAATTGTCATTCAAATAACCACCAAAATAAGTGGGATCATCGGAGTTCACTGTTACCCGAATATTTTGGCCTAACATCTTAAAAATATTATGTTGCTGCATATCTTCATACACACACAAACGTACATTGGATAAAGGGCAAACAGTCAAAGGTATTTGATGTTGAGCCAGATATTCCATGAGTTTAGGATCTTCATCAGCACGAATACCATGATCAATTCTGTCAACTTTTAGTAAGTTAATAGCTTGCCAAATATAATCTGGAGGGCCTTCTTCACCAGCATGAGCCACTATTTTAAAACCTTCAGCTTTGGCTTTAGCAAACACGTCTGTGAACTTACTAGGAGGATGGCCTAATTCCGAACTATCTAAGCCAATACTGGTGATTTTCTCTTTCCATAACAAAGCACTTTCTAGGGTTTCAGCAGCACTATCAGCGCTTAAGTGCCGCAAAAAATTAAGCATTAACTTATAGCTCAAGCCAAATTGTTGCTCAGAATCTTTTAGCGCCCGTAAAGTTCCACCTATTACAGTGTCAAAGCTTATACCTCGTTGGGTATGGGTTTGTGGATCGAAAGACAGCTCTGTATGTAAAATATTGTCAGCTTTGCAATGCAGACAATAGTCCCAAGTTAGATCATAAAAATCTTGCTCGGTTTGCAACACTCCCGCGCCTTGGTAATACAGATCTAAGAAGCTTTGTAAATCAGAAAACTGATAAGCCGCTTCTATTTCTTCAACACTTTGATAAGGCAAAGCCACTGAATTTTTATTCGCCAAATCGAACATTAATTGGGGCGAAAGCGACCCATCTAAATGTAAATGTAACTCAGCTTTAGGCAAGCCAGCTAAAAACGCTTTGCTCGCAAGTTGTTTTACCTTATCTAATCTAGCTAATTGGTTAAATTCAGTAGAAGCCTGCATGATGATTATCCGTAAAAATTTAAAGCAGTATCGGCACCTGCATTGGCCTGCATGTTATGACCCGCTCTGCATAACACAGATTCTAATGCCACTAATGTCTGCAAAACAGCGTCTTTTCTGGCGTTATAACCCATAGTGCCGATACGCCAAATTTTACCGTGTAAGGGTCCAAACGAGGTACCAATTTCAATGCCAAAATCTAACAACATACTTTGGCGGATCGCTTCGCCGTCAACGCCTTCAGGAATATACACACCAACAACATTTGTCATTTTGTGCTCTTGATCACCAAACAGTTTTAAATTCATGGCACTGAGTCCTTTAGCCATAGCGTTTCCATGTAACTGGTGGCGAGCAATGACTTGCTCCTTGCCTTCTTCCAAAAGTATTCGTGCACATTCACGTGCACCATATAACATGGTTGTTGCTTCAGTATGATGGTTAAGCCGTTCTTCTCCCCAATAATCCATGATCATTCCCAGATCAAAATAATTAGAGCGAATAATTTGGCCTTGTCCATCGAGGTGATCTTCAGTACGGATCCCAGCTTCAATATGTTTACGCTTTTTAATTGCCTCAACGGCTTTTTCACTTAAAGTAACGGGTGCACTACCAGATGGCCCACATAAACACTTTTGTAAACCAACAGACACCGCATCTAGCTGCCATTGGTCTGTTAAAAATGCATTGCCCCCTATGGATGCCGTGGCATCAGAATAAAACAATACATCATGACGTTGGCAGATCTCTCCCAATGATTCTAACGGCTGTAACATAGTGGTAGAGGTATCGCCTTGCACTATCGCCAACATTTTTGGTTGAAATTGTTTAATGGCGTCTTCGATTTCATCTGGCGTGAACACTTCACCCCATTCCTTTTCAATGGTATGAACTTGGGCACCACATCGTTGGGCTATTTCTGTCAGCAAGTGACCAAAACGACCAAACACTGGTACTAACACTTTATCTCCCGGTTCCAGCATAGAGACCAATACAGCTTCAATACCTGCTCTTGAGGTACCATCGACTAAAAATGTCCATTGGTTTGCTGTACTAAACACGCCCCGATAAAGTGCCATAGTTTCATTCATACACTCAGTCATGGCAGGGTCATATTGACCTACCAATTGCACAGACATAGCACGCAGTACTCTAGGGTCAACCGTAATGGGTCCCGGTCCCATTAACAACCTAGGTGGAGGCGAAAATGGGCGTAATAAAGAAGATGCGGGTTGAAATAATTCAGACATTTTAAGCTCCTACTAGTTGATACAGCATACGAGAGCCGCTGATACATAAAAATAATGCAAAAATACGTTTTAACATGACCGAATCTAACTTGGAGCCAAGTTTGGCACCCACTGGCGCCAACAAAATAGTTAAGGGCACAATACAAAGAAAGCCAGCAATATTGACTAAACCTATAGTGGCATCTGGCGCATCATTAGGTGTTGCAGCCAACAACATGGCGATAGCCCCTGGCAATGAAATTAACAGGCCAAATACTGCTGCGGTGCCAACGGCTTTATGAGAAGGATAATTACAAGCACTCAACATGGGTACACCAATAGTGCCGCCACCAATGCCGATCATCACAGAGAAAAAACCAATACTTGAAGACATAATACCTTGGCCAGCCATGTTAGGTAATTGCTGCATCACGGGTTTGGCATTTGCTCGAAGCAACATATTCATCGCCACTAAAATGGCAATCACACCAAACAATCCACTAATCAATTGGCCGTCAATTCTGGTTGCCATGGCACTACCAAAAATAACACCCACTACCATGAAAGGTGCCCAACGTTTTATCAGTGGCCAATCAATATTGCCCCGACCATTATGCGCTTTAATTGAAGAAATACTGGTTGGTACTATGACTAATAAAGAGGTACCTGTTGCCACCAAAATAGCGGTTGCTGAAGGAATACCTAACATTTCTAGCACAAAATAAAATACCGGTACTATGACAATACCGCCACCCACACCTAATAACCCAGCTAGGATACCGGCGACACAACCTGTAGCCATCATGGCGATTACAACAGGTAACCATTGTGTGACTAAATCAGAAAACTCATTCATAACTTATTTATTGCTCCCGCAAATCATATTTTTAACTTTTAAATCTTTGCTACTAAACTCTTGCGTTAATATTTAGAAACGCGACCTTGACCATCACTTCGGTGATCACTGGCTGCCTCTACTTGGCCTGCATCAGACAATACTATCGCCCCTGCATGGCCCATTAATTCATTTACACTATCTACCGCTCTAAGTTGATGGCCTTGCTGTATAAGCTCTTGACCTAAATCAGCAAAAAGATCTTGCTCCATTTTTAGATCATGTTCGTTACTGCCCCATGTGCGGCCCAATAACCATCGACCTTTATTTACAGCTTCTTGTAAATTTAGATTCTCATACAGATACCGACTCATTATTGCGGCTTGGGTTTGTGGCTGACCTTCTCCGCCCATAGTGCCATAACTAATACGTCGACCATCATTTAACACTGCAAATGCAGGGTTAAGCGTATGAAAGGGTTTATGTTCTGGCTTTAAGGCATTCACATGGTTTTCTTGTAAGCTAAAACTGGTACCACGGTTATTCCAAACTAAACCATATTCAGGTATCACCACACCTGAACCAAACTCCCAATAGATACTTTGAATAAAACTAACCATAGTGCCATTTTTATCTACACATCCCATCCAAACTGTATCACCTTCAGCTGATTCTCTTGGCCAAGGTAGCGCTTGTTGACTGATATTTTTGGCTAGACTCGCAATGTGAGAGGGAGATAATAAAGACTGCCAATTTTTGGATAACCTACGAGGATCACACACCTCTTTATCACGCACTAAAAAAGCTTGTTTTGTGGCTTCGACTAAAGCATGGACTTTTTGTGCTTCAGACCAATCATCTTGATAAATTTCATCATAAATTGCCAAAATAAGTAGCGAAGCTATACCTTGAGTGGGTGCAGGTAGATTGTAAAACTGACCTTTACTGGTTTTCACTGACAAAGGTTGTAAAACTTTTGCCTGATAGTTTTGTAAGTCGTTTAATTGAATGGGGCTGTTGGCATCACTTAACGACTTTGCCAGATTTTTGGCTATATCACCTCGATAAAAACTATCTACACCTTGCTCAGCTAATTCAGTTAAAAAATGCGCCAATTGCGGATTTTTAAATAACTCACCTTTTTGCAGTGGTCTTGAATTGGGTTCAAATACAGCTAAATACTGAGATTCAGCACTTAACTCTTCTGACACTTTTTGACTAGCATTTTGTAGACTCTGAGTAACTTCAATCCCTTCTTTGGCAAGCTTAATTGCCGGAGCTAATAACTGGCTGAGTTCAATAGATTCTGAAAACACACTGGCGTATTCACGAGCCTTTTTCCAACTGTCTAACGTTCCGCCCACCGTTAATGCAGCTAACCCACCACGACTGGGTATTTGCTCATGACCTAATTTTTTATAAAACTCAATGTCAGCGCTTTTTGCCGCGTAACCACAACCATCAATACACACAGGCTCTTGATTAGGCTTTTGAATGACCCAAAATCCGTCGCCAGCCAAACTATTCATGTGGGGATACAACACACTGATAGCAGCTGCGCCTGCCACCATAGCATCAATCGCACTGCCACCTTGTTTTAACACAGACATGCCAATTTCACTGGCTTTTGCGTGGGGTGCAGTAAAAGCAATATTAGACATATTCACCGCCGTTATTTTTGCATTGGTTTTTGTTCTGGTTATGGTGCTGATCATTATGCTGGTTATAGGTTGAAATTTTATCCATTAATAATCTCATGACACAAGATCCTGAGCCGCGTCTATTAACTCAAGGTCACTAAACTGAGTGCCTAATAAAGATAAACCAAATGGCGCGTCTTCATCGGTCAATACAGGTAAATGTAGTTGAGGTAAACCTGCCAATCCTGCTGGTGCCGTTAAGCCCATTAACTCACTTCTATAGTTTGCCATCCATTTATCAGTTGCATCTAAAAGTGGTGACGCTGAAGGTGTTGTCGGCAACACCACATAATCAGCTTTTGAAAACCACTCTGATATTTGTTGCTGAATCTTTGCTCTTTGTTGTAAGGCTTGCTTAAAGTCTTGCTCTGAAATGGTTTGACACCAATCAAGTCTGATTTGAATATCTGCAGCAAACTTGGGCTGAGTTTCTAAGAACCAATCTCTATGTGTTTGCCACAAGTTATACCCTTGCAACACTCTAAAACATTCACTGGCTTGTTTTAACCAATCACCAGATATCGTTAGACGATCTGCTTGCGAAAGCGCTTTCTGGCTGTCTAACCATGCTTGATGAGAAGTTCGCCACAGTAACTTTCCATCAAGTTCGGGCTCTAAAACCGCCACTTTTTTTATCTCTAATGGTGGCTGATTAGTATGCTCTTTAACTTGGTCAGGTAATAAGACCTTGGCCACTTTCTGTAAACTTTTCAGATCACGCGTCATCCACCCAACAGTGTCAAACATAGGAGCCAAAGGCACCATGTTATCCATTGAAATGGCCCCATGAGTTGTACGTAAACCAAAGAGGCCATTGTAACTTGCCGGCACCCTAATCGAGCCACCAGTATCAGTGCCTAAACCAATATCGGCTTGGTCTGTAGCGACAGCAATTGCAGAGCCACTGCTCGATCCGCCAGGTAAACGGTTTTTAGCCTTTGGATTTACAGGTGTTCCATAATGAATATTGCAGCCATTTAAACTGTAAGCTAATTCATCCGTTTGGGATTTACCTACAAACTCAGCGCCAGCTTTAAGTAAAGTATCCACTACACTTGAGGTTTGTGTTGGAATATCGTGGCTAGCCAACCAATCAGGATTACCCGCTCCAGTGGGCATTCCTGCAATATCAAATAAGTCTTTTACCGCTAATTTTAGCCCAGTCAATAATTCACTGGTTTTAGCGACACCTATCTTATCTTGATATGCAAAAATGGATTGATCAATCGGCATTACGTTTCCTGCTGAATTTCTCAATAAGTCATTGAGTAATTTACGTGTTGTTTAGTACTGGAATATATAAAACCCAGCGAAATACTGAGTATTGAGCAACGATTATACCATTTCCTGTCCAATTGGTTATCTTTTTAACAAAAATAGATATATTCTATTTAAATCAATTAGTTGAAAACCAATTACCAACATAATTGACGTTAAATTTAAAAAGTTTATTCAATATAGACTTGTGTTTGTGAACTAGCTTGGAGCATATTTGAGCCCACGATGCACCAAAAAAGTGTTTATTACGAGGCGAACTTAAGTTCATCAACCATCAAATCGAAGCTAATACGATGGCACACTAATTGATTACAAATTGATAAATAACCTTGATTTAGATATTTAAAACGCAACGCTGAATACAACTCAGTACTTTTCATACTAGGAATGACCAAGATGGACATAACACCCGATTCAAATTATCCAAGAGACCTCATAGGTTATGGAGAACACCCACCAAAAGTCACCTGGCCAGGCTCTGCAAAAATTGCGGTGCAATTCGTGATTAACTACGAGGAAGGCGCAGAGAACTGTATATTACACGGCGATGCTCAATCAGAAACATTTCTATCAGAAATAATTGGCGCAAAAGCATATGAAAATCGACATATGAGCATGGAATCGATATACGAGTATGGCAGTCGAGCCGGATTTTGGCGCCTGCACCGATTATTTAATAAATATCAAATACCCGCCACTGTATACGGCGTGGGTATGGCTCTACTTAGAAACCCGGATGCTGTTGAAGCCATGCAAAAATCTGAGTGGGAAATTGCCAGTCACGCCTATCGTTGGATTGACCACCAGTTTATGTCAGAACCCCAAGAACAAGAGCAAATTGCGTTAGCCATTGAGGCACATACACAAGCAACAGGCGAGCGCCCTCTAGGTTGGTACACGGGCAGAGACAGCCCCAATACCCGTAAATTAATATGTCAGCAAGGCGGTTTTTTATATGACTCAGATTCTTATGCTGATGACCTACCCTACTGGAATACTGAATACGGTAAACCTCATCTAGTCATCCCATATACATTAGACACCAACGATATGCGTTTTGCTGCTCCACAAGGCTTTAACTGTGGCGATCAATTTTTTACTTATCTAAAAGATAGTTTTGATGCATTGTACGCTGAGGGTGACAACACGCCTAAAATGATGAACATTGGTTTGCATTGCAGAATTATTGGTAGACCAGGACGTATTCAATCTTTAGAGCGCTTCATTAAATATGTCGCTTCGCATCAAGATGCTTGGGTGTGTAAAAGAATCGACATTGCCAAACATTGGCATCAGTTTCATATGGCTGAATAACCTAGAATAAACTCAGGTTTGCATAAAAAGAACACTCTATCTGCTCAAATTTAACTCGAACAGATAGAGTTCTGTAGCCGACTTCAGTTTTAATGTTCTGCTAACATTTTATCCGCTTTAGCATTTCTACGTTCCGCTTCACGGGTACTGGCTTGATATAAACTATCAGTGTTCTCTACCCAAGCTTTTGCATCCTCGGTGCCCGCTATCAAATAAGATTCAGGGTAAATGTTCACAGCATGACTAGGATAAGAATTCACTCTGTCGTCAGCCATTTTATACCCAATGAAGAGGCCTTGCCCGGTCAACACCAATCCTAACGAGATGTAACTAATTTTTTTGTAACTAAAGTGAGTGGTGAGATACAAGACTGCCCACATTGCAGAGGCAAAGAGTCCAAAGGAAATCAATTTTTCTATCAGCACTAAAATGAAATTACCACCAAAATTAAAACTCAAAAGCCCATTAAATTTAGAGGTTAAAAGCGTCATACATCCCCAGGTCGCACTAATTACGATACAGGTAAAAAAGCGCACTTCCTTTTTAAATACGTTAGATGCTCCGGCCACAAACAGCCCGCCTATAAATAAGGTAATCACCACAGATAAATCTTTGACGATGAGTTTAGACCAGACTATTTCTGTGGATTGGGAAAGATAACGACTGAATACAGATAAACCCAATACTATGACCATCATTAATAATGCCCAGTACCAGCGGTTGGCACGTTGGGACATATCTTCCAGTACAGTCATTTTTACTGTTTTAGCCAATGGTTGCTGACTACTCACCACGCGCATGAATATGTTACCCACCACAAATGGTTGGCCAAGCTCAAACGGTACATTAGATGGAATGGGTTGATTTTGTTCGGTTTTCACACCATTCACAGACTCTTTATCCGTTACCCAAACTTGTCCATCCTGCACTGAGATATTTAAATGGTAAGGACAAACATATTGACCCTGTAACACAATATCGTTGTCATAGGCTCGACCAATATTTGCTTGGTTACCTGTCAGCTTATAATAATCTTGCACTTTGCCATTTCGAGACAATATTTCTAGTACTAATGCCATTGAATATTCTCCACAAATTTAGTGGTAAATGCCTGCCCAGTCCCTCGACTAATGCCATTTAAAGAAAACTTAGCGATTAGCGCTTGGTCATTTTTTCCTAACAACAAAGCTCTAAAACTGACATCAAATAAACCTGGGTACAATCGGTAGGCTCGCACGCAAGTTGATGTTTTCATAGTGTGATTAGTCTCATTTTCAATCACACCTTGTTCACAATGATAATTAGTTGTATCACGTGTACTAATACTGCTCTTAGACGAATTATGGCGCATTGCTCTTTGATATAAGTTCGCAAGTTGCAGTGAGTTCAGCTGATTACTGTTTCTCAACTCAAAACTATATTTAAACCCAGATAATTTTGAGGATGAATTGAGTGATACCCATTCACGTAACTGGCATCCAGTGCTCACTCGATCATATTGGCGCTTTTCATTACTTTGATTAGAACTACTACCACAAGACAAAAATTCAGCTATTTTTTGAGGCACAACGGCTGAACCTAGCGTATCCGTGGGCCACTGAGAACTTAAAATAGGCGTAAATAAAGCGGTTTGATAGTCGGTTAATTGTTGGGTGATTTGAGCGGTGAAATCGTCAGATTGAGTGCTCTTGGTTTGATTTTTAGCAGCTTGATAAGAATCAATTAACGCATGTAACTTTCCAACGGGTACTAAGGAGCCAATTTGATTGCCTCTGGTAGTGACATTAATGCCTACGACTTTAGAGTCCGACTGAATGGTTGGTCCACCAGACATACCAGGGTTAATAGAACCCGTAAGGTTTATTTCTTCGGTAAACCTATGATTAATTAAACCATTAAAGGTTCCTGGTACAACTATCATGCCTAAATCAAGAGGATTACCAATTGAGTATAAGTCCTGACCTTTTTTAGGCAGATTATCCGCTAATTCAAAAAATTCGGTGCCAGTTAATTCTGTTTGTACCAAAGCGAGATCGTTAATCACATCAACATCGACTAGTGTAGCCTCATGCTGCTTGCCAGCTAAATCAATAAATTGCACTACAAAGTCTTCAGGCAGCGCTACCACTCTGCTAATCACATGATAATTAGTCACCAGCAAACCTGACGTATTAACAAAAAAACCAGAACCAAAACTGACTTTTTGTCCTGATACTTTATTAACTATGGTGACTTGAACAATCTTATTTTCGTTTTGTTTAATCAAATCATTAGCAGACAATTCTGCCAAGGTAACTGGCATAAACACTAGGTTGATGAGTATACAAAGTGTGAAGCTTACTACTCTTAAAAACATAACTTCCCTTATGTTGCGTTTGGTAATCCACATAGATTCTAAACTAAAGGGAAGTAATGATATAGGTTCCTAACCTTAACAAAAGGATTACTATTAATAGTAACAACGATAATGGGACTTTGAGCCATCAGGATCCATTTTTAACAAACGCGCTAAATTAATACTTTGTGGTTTAGGAGATATTAATAAACACTGTGCTAGTTCGGCTCTGTCTTCTTTCACTACAAGAGGAATTAAATCTTCAATAGCTTGCAAATATTTGTCATCCGCATACTTTTGGTAAGCAACTTGTAAAAAGTAAAATAAGCGTCCGCGACGCATTTTTTTATCTTCAACATTTTGCCAGTAGCCTTGTTCTTTAATCGCAGGTAATAAAAAGTCAATCGCGCTCTTTAAGCTACTGCCATTTGGGCTTTGATAGTGCCACATATCTAAACCAAGATGATCGCCCACTCGAGCAGCAAAAAAATAAGCTTCAAGATTAAACAATGAATAATGCAAAGGTCGTGTTCTGGCTAATTCATCAGGTTGAGCCCCTGATGGTTTAACCTGCTGCTCTAAACGAGTATCAAATACTCGTTTAGTATATTTTTTTGCTAAGGCATTTTTTCCGGTGAATAATGCATAAGCTGCAACTTGGGCCTCGCAATAGGTTCCATGATTATTATGTGCATCACAGGCTCCTTGCCCTAATTCATTGTTTAACAACCAATTTAAATATTCGCCAAGCCAGTTTTTAAATTGTGTTTGCTGGCCAGAACTCAACGCACCAGAGTCCGATAACAAGCCAACATCGTCGATTAAACGTATAAACCAACGAGTTTCGATCACCCCGTATTTACGTCCATCACTTTGACCAGGAACGGCTTGACCATAGTGTAAACTAGGGTTCATACCTGAGGTAGGATCTAAGAACCATGTATTAATCAGCTGAGACGCCTTCTTCGCATATTTTTTATCTTTAGTATAAAAATAGGCAAGTGACAAATCACTGATTTGAAACAACATTTCATTCATGACAATTTTATCAGAACCATTAGTTTTACTACTTGGGTTTACTTGCCCGTCTTTTTTAATCCACGGTAATCCATCTGATTTAGTTTCATCTGGCCACCAATAAGGTCCAACACTAATGTAATCTTTTTTACTGCCACTAGGTGGCGTTAAACTTTTATCTAATACAGATACAGAATCTTTTTTTAATCCTATTTCAGCTTTTACTAATAAGTTTTTCACCACTTGGTTAAGGACAGGATCACCGCTTTTGTAATCAGCGTAACTTGACTCTAACCACGCTTGGTCAATAGAAATAAATCGAGTATTTTCTGCTCTCACCTTTTTATTTGTAGGGTCTG
The DNA here is from genome assembly GCF_051252315.1 of Paraglaciecola sp. Classification (GTDB taxonomy): domain Bacteria; phylum Pseudomonadota; class Gammaproteobacteria; order Enterobacterales; family Alteromonadaceae; genus Paraglaciecola. The sequence continues at coordinate 57,709 of NZ_JBPOFP010000011.1, forward strand.
CGGTTGAGCTGCAGCCAGTCAGAGCGATAAAAAGTCCTATCGAACAACTTATTAAACGATTAGATATTTTGGGCATATTGGTCACTCTTCACTGCTAATTTAGTCACGTTTTTGAATCGAATAGCTTACCATAAACACAAGTATCAATGACACACTAAGACCTATATTGATTGATATTGACGCAACTAACTAATAAGATGAGTGAATAACTTTTTATTGAACGTTTACATATGAAAATATTTATTACTCTACTTTCTGTTCTAGTTTTGTCTTCTTGCGCAATACAAAATTCGATCTCAACAAATACCAATCCACCAAACGGCAGACTAGCCATAGTGATCGACGGAAATTCTCCCGACCCTGATGATCTAGGGGCTACACCAGTTATGTTTGGTCTTTTACAACAAGCCGGCTTGAATGACAGGTTAGTACATTTATCTCACTCATGTGATCTAGACCCTTTTCGAAATAAAGGCATTCAACGTATTGATGCAAAAAATGAAGCACGCCGACAGAAAGTATTAGATGAACTAAGTGAAAAAGGTACAAACCTATTTGGTCCGTTTAAGAACCTACGCAACTTTTATAATTGTCGTGTTGATCAAACCGGTGCGGTTAACGACTTAGTGGATGCCATTAACGCGTCCACTGAAAAAAGCCCACTTTGGATCATTGAGGCTGGAGAGCCAGACCTAATAGGTTATGCCCTGCAAGCCTCTAAGCCCAGCACGCATAAATACGTGCATGTGGTGTCTCATCATCCAGCCAACGACAACAGTGGTGATTATTTTAGCTGGCAGCAAATATTGGATTTTGGTGTGACCGAACATCAAATTGGCGATCAAAATGTTGGATTACAAACGCCTACACATCCATGGGATTGGGCAAAAAATCACAAACATCCTGGCATTTCATTTATCTGGGACATGATGGCTTATGCTGAACAAGACGGTGTGGTGAATTTTCAAACCAACAAATTTGATTGTTCAGATGCTGGCATGGTGTATTGGTGGATCAGCGGTGCAGACAAAGGTGGTAATAAGTTATCAACACCATCGGACATGAAACAATCTCTTCTTAACCTAATGTAATCCAATAGATTTAGTCCAATGTAGATTTAGGCAACAAGGTCATTCTCAGTAAAAACTGAGAATGACACTCCCCACTAATCTAATTGGCTATATCTTCTTTTAGGGCCAATCGCTAGACTTTGCTTAAATGCTTGCTTTGCGCCAACTTGATCACCTGTTAGGCGTAACATATCTCCTAATAAGTCTCGAGCGGGCAGCACCGCACCTGGAGTCACCGGATTTTTGTCTAATGCGTCTTCTATGTCAGCAGCTTGTGTTTGTAATTTAAGTGCCGTTTTATGTTGTCCATTTGCAAACTCTACCCAAGCTTGCACCGATTTGCGTTGTGCATCGACCAAGAGCGCCCAATACTGAGGACTGCTTTGTTTAGTTTGTTCAAATAACTTATCCAAAACCTTTATGTGTTTTTGAGCTTGGGCAAGATCTCCGGATCTCGCAGCTCCTATTCCTTTGGCAAAATAGGTAATAGCTTCAACCTGTGGAAATTTTTCCCAACTAATGTAACTTGGCGTTCGCGTTTTTAGCTGGCTCGCTTGTTTCCATTGTTTTTGTTCAAGGGCCACTCGTGCCGGCATTGCACTCAAAGCATAAGCTGCAGGGAAGGTGTTTTGAATTGGATGATAAGCTTCAAACTCTTGTAATACGCCAGCTGCTTTTTCACCTTCGCCTAATTGTAAGTAGCCATATACTAAATAATCCAAAGCATGCACATAATGCATAGAAGTCGCACCATTCGTTGGATACTTTAATGCGGCATTAGCTGAACGAATATTCCAAGATGCCACATCTTGCCACGCACCAATTCTCACAAAAACATGGGTAGGCATATGTAGGGCATGTGGCACGTCTGGCGCAATTTTGTCATAAGCTCTAGAAGGACTTACCCCAAGCTCAGCCAAAACAGGGTTGTCGTAAGCATGGATACTGTAATGTATCGCGCCAGGGTGAGAAGAATGTTTGTCTAACACTTTGGCTAGTATTCCACCGGCCTTTTTATTAGCACTAAATGTTTTATCTTTTTTAGAGGCAGTAACCAGCAGTGACAAGGCATAAAAAGCGGTAGCATCAACATCATTTGGGTACTGCTTAGCTAATTCTGCATGAGCCACTGCCCATGCTTTTGTGCGGTTTTGTTCTGGTACAGTTTGCCAATCATTATAAAATTTCTGCGCTGCACTAACATAAGATTGTTCTCGTTTGGTCAGTTCAAAGGTTTGGGCTTTAGCCAGTGCCTGTTGACCATTTTTTAATGCTACTTTGCTAATTTTATCTGGCCATAAAGGGTGATTCATTGACATGGCGTAACCCCAATAAAACATCCCACACTCAGGCTCTTTTTGTATCCATTTTTTAAATAACATTTCAGCTTGGGCGTACATCATATGATGAAGTAGAGCGACACCAGTTTGCATGGCTTTTTGCGACTTAACATCACAAGAAATAGAAAAATTAACGTCCCCTAAATAACCTAAATCTTTTAACACTATATCTTCATCATTATGCCCATCATGTGCATAAACAGCACTGCTTAATAACAACAAAACATAGACTTTGAATCGAATAATTAACTTACCTGTAAACCACATAAAACTCTCTCCCTTTCCTTTTTAGTCTCCTCACTGCACACAATGAGGCGTGATAAACCTGGATAAAACCCCATTTAGTGTAGCCGTTCACATCGCTAAATAGTATGTTTTTTAAGCAGGTGTGATTTACCAGATGTCATGAGGTGAATTGATGTTGCGTATGACGACATTCGCCACACTTAATATTAGAAAAGAAGTCCAAGTAATCTTTATCTACGTCACTAGGTGGCAGATATCTCGAACCTACATAAAGCTATGGCAAATACAGCTTAGTATCACCTTGTTCAAAATTAAATCATTCAGTGCTCTAGGCAATAAAAAGGGTTATAAATAGCAAAAGGGAAAATAATAATGAACATTTTAAGTGATTGAAGTATTTGTTTTGGCTGTTGCTCTGAGTATGGATGCTTTTGCAGTATCTGTTGGACTTGGTGCAAAGCGGATTAAAAAAACAAGTTCCATGGCGATTTTGGCCGCAATATATTTTGGCCTATTCCATGCTATAACGCCGTTTGTTGGTTTTTGGGCAGGGAAAAGTGTGCTTGGCTGGATTGAAATTTATGCCTATTGGATTGCATTTTCACTTCTTACATTGATTGGTGGAAAAATGATTTATGAGGCTCTTAACAAAAAGGAAAAACCAGATATCGTGAGAGTGTCCCATAAAGTCATGCTGGTGTTAGCCATTGCTACAAGTATCGATGCTATGCCTGCTGGATTTAGCCTAAACCTACTTGAAGTTAATCAACTGCTTGCTTGTGGTGTAATTGGTTTAACCACATTTATATTCAGCCTTATTGGCGTATTTGTAGGGGCAAGAAGTGAAACTTGGCTAGAAAATAAGGCCGAAATTTTTGGAGGCATAATACTCATTTTAATCGGCTTCAAAATATTGATATTTTGAGACTCTACATAAAACATGAAACTCATTGTTCTTTGTGAGTTTTAGAATACATGGCTTAATAAAAGGAGTTGAGATACTTAGTTAGAAGTAACTAAATTGGTTGAATGTGTAGAAATCATTTATGATCAAAATGCGGATAAATTTTAAAATTTAGGGTAAATCGATGGATGAATTGTTCAGTACTATTGGTTTGGTTAGCGCCATTATTGGAGGGTTTGCTTTTACCTTTGTAGGGGCATTATTGGCTGCGGATTCAAAATCACCGGCTTTTAATTGGGTGTTTGGCTTAGCAATGTTCGCAGCTTCAAGTTTAATGGCCGCAGCACTGGGTTCGGTGCTGACATCTCTAGCCGCTAAACAAGGTTTTGAAATTAATTTGCAGTGGATGCATCAAAAAATTTCGTTGTTGTTTTTGGCCGGCATATTAACCCTTATTTTTTCTATCTCAATGTGTGGCTGGCTGCGTTCCAGACAACTTGGCTATGTATCTCTGAGTATCGGATTCTGCGCGATTATGATGCTTCTGTGGGTGTTAATACCCTATTTAATGTTTGGTTAACAATAAATTACGCTTTGGGTTGTGAGTTCAAACTAAAGATAAACAATAAAGCCCCCATGAAAAATTAATAGAGACACCCATGATAAAAGGGGCAAAATAAAAGGAGAAAAACCAAATTAAACGACCTTAAAAACAAAAAAGACCGCCTAAGGCAACTCATATTATCGCCATCAAAACCTTTTATTCAATTTATCTGCGGCGACTTTATGTCGGGCCATGATGTCTTGTAAATCGGCATCCACTAATTCAGTTTGTTTCACTGTCCATTGCCCTTTCCACATACTGCACGTTTCGCCAAATAGTTATAACCAAACGCCATAGGACTATGTAATTTCCGTCTATTCCCTATACACCTGTAAACCCAGTGATATTGCGAATAAAACACAACTTTTAAATACAAACCTCAAATAACACTCATTGACTTCCCTCCGAGTGAGAAACATACTTACCGCATGGAAAATTAAACACCCGAAATATTGCTGTGAGTGTTGCTTAATGGATAAGCACAACGGTGACTGCTGTTCAGCAGTGCGCCTCGATGTTATCTCCAATATAAGATTATTGAAACATGTCTAAAGCGACCTGCTTTTTGATGATTTTCTCCTTACTGTAAAAAGGAATTACATGCTAAATTACTTAATTAAAACGTTAACTTTGCTGAGAGTGAGTACCAATATTTTACTCTTAGTATTTATATATTCTTTCTCCTTATCAGCTGTAGCCAATTCAGCGCCAACGATTACATTTTACTGGTCTAACAACCCAATTTTCGAAGGAGAATCAACCCATAGGGTTTGGAGTTCAACGAATGCAGACAAGTGTGTTGGACGTAATGGAGTCACATCGATAGGAACTTCGGGCTCAAGCCTGCATAAACCTCAATATGCTGATATGTCTGTAACTATTACATGTAGTGGTCCTGGTGGTTCAGTTAGCAAAACTGCGACTTTAACAGTTAATCCTCCCCCGCCACCTCCTACATTAAGTTTTAAATGGGTGCCCAGTACTATAATTGCAGGTGAAACTGCACATCGAGAAACATCCACAACTAATGCGACAAGTTGTATCGGAAATAATGGTCAAGAAGTAGGTACATCCGAGATAAGTCAAGAAAATGTTCATACAGTGAGTAAAACAGTAACTAAAACTTGTTACGGCCCAGGTGGCAGCGTTAGTAAGACCATCACCTTAACGGTTAACCCTGTACCCAATTACCGCCCCCAAATATCAAGTATTAGCAACAAAACGATCAACGAAGACCAATATATAAGCATTACTCCCAACGCAACCGATCAGAACGGTGACAACCTCAGCTTTAGTATTACCAACAAACCTAGCTGGGCAACCTTTTCCACCTCAACTGGACGGTTAAGAGGCACACCGAGTTTCACAGATGCAGGCACTTACAGCAATATTAAAATTACTGCTAGCGATGGTTCACTTACTGACTCTGAAACATATTCAATAACAGTAAATAATTTATTAAACACTGCCACCCTAGATTCCCCTGCTAATGATGCCACTTTCTTAGGCGATTCTGTTTGTTTTGATTGGAATACGACAACAGGAGCCAATTATTACACCATCCAGGTGAGTAGCACTCCGGCTTTTAATGCAAGTGGTAACCGGTGGGTTTTACGCGACTTAGAAACAACAGCTGGCTGTTGGAGTTCAAGTTTTATTGCAAACGATACAGCAGGAAGTACGCCTAATCCATTGCCCAACGGCACCTATTATTGGCGTGTTAAGTCGATGGATGATGAAACATTTGGAAGCGGTTATAACTACACTTTCTCTGATTATCGCAGTTTTACTGTTAATCGCACCACTCCAGTTGCCCCAATAAGCTCAATTGATTCCCCACAAGCAAACGAAACATATACAGTTTCTTGGGATGACGATGTCGCAGGAGCCAATTCTTACAAATTGTTTGAAAATGATATTGAGGTGCCTAGCGTTAACGGCACAGAGCATGAGTTTTCAAAGACTGCCATCGGTGTTTATCATTATAAAGTTCAGGCGTGTAATATCACCGGCTGTACGGCACATAGTGCTGTGCAATCTATATCAATTAAAGCTGCTAGTATCGTGCGTGGCTACATTGAAGGTATTTCACATTTAGAAGATGAACGTTATATTCAAGGATGGGCGTGCCAAAAGTATGATAACCGCTCTATTAATGTAGATATATGGGTAGGAGGCGCTGCAGATACAGGAACACATATCTCCAGAGGTATTGCTAATGAAGAATCAAATGATTCTGTCGCAGCTGAATGTGAAAATACTGGCTCAAAGCATCGATTTACAGTTATCTTGCCTAAGTCTGAGCGTACTGTACATGCAGGCAAAAAAATATACATTCATGGTATTTCTATTATTGGTACGCAGCATCGACTGTTAGGTCGTAGTGGCGAACTGAGCTTACCTGATTACACCCCACCGTCCCCCGAACTTATCACATTTACTTGGCAACAAACCAAGGTCATGGTAGGTGAAGCGGTTACATTAGATTGGGATATTTCGAATATAGACCATTGTACTACAATCATAGACGGTGAAGAGCAGAGCTTTACAGCAACAGATGAATCTTCCGTATTCACTTTTTACACAGCTAGTGAACATGTAACCCAATGGTCTTGTACTGATTTAGCGGGTAATCGCTTCCCAGCAGATGAAAATGAGTTTATTGAAGCACCAATAACCGTTACCCCACTCGCTGCACCACAAAATTTAAAGGAGCAACCAAGTGAATAAGGATATATTAAAAATGATTCATATCCCTCAAAGAATAGGCAAGTTAAAAGTCAACATACTGTCAATAAGTGGCATATTATCGACCTTACTATTTTCAGCTTATGCACAAGCAAATAACACCGTCACACTAACTTGGGACGGGATCTCAGAAGCAGACGGGTATCAGCTAGAAGAAAAGCTCGCCTCTGATCCCAATTGGGATAATGCCATCAAAACTCAAACTGATGATGATACTGCCACACTCACGTTAACCGACAGAGCTGACGGTGAGTATGTATATCGGGTGATTGGTTGTGTGACCCTCCCTACCAATGAGCTGAAGTGCAGCGACGAGATTGCTGAATATAGCGCCCCAACACCGCCAGTGACTTTGCCTTTGACTCAGCCTGGGCCAGTTACACTCAGTTATATGGATTTATCGTGGAATGATGATGGCTTATTACTGGATTGGGAATCAACCAAGCCGGTAGTAGTAGAGCTACAACGCGATCAAGGTATTTGGTTTGATAGTGTACAAAAAGGGGCTGACGAATCCGACTTTGAATATAACACTACTGTAGCAGGTAGTTACCGGTATCGTATAAAAACTTGTGATGCTGATTTTGAAACAAACTGCTCTGATTGGGTGGAATCAAAAAGCGTATCTTTTCAACCTGCGGTACCTGATAATTTTAAAAGTTATGCTGATGCATCCACTGTAACAGCAAGTGACGTTGAAATTACGCCTAGTACGTATTCTGTTTCGCAAGGTGTGCTGAACTATAATATACCCCTTGAAATTCCGTCGTTTCCATCAGGGTTAAAAGCTGATATCTCTAGTGCGAGTATTCGCGGGGCGTTTGCTTATATCTCTCACCTAACCGATAGAGTGAATGGTTTAACCTATTGTAATGTGTCTAATCGTGTTAAAAGCATGGCTGAACAGGAAGATGCAGATGGACTTGTTCCAAGCGATAGCCAGTTAGTTAGGCGTATGTGTTACAAAGGGCAAGAACTTGTTAAAGCCGGAGACATGACGGCGATTGAGGCAGATAAAGCCGACTATGAATCAGAATATTGGGCTGCAGATTCTGAGTATTATCTAATAAATCAACCTGCAATTAAATTTGTTGCACAAGGGACGGCGCAGAACACAACAGTTAACCACAATATACACAGCTCAGTAATAATGCATTTACCTAATGGTACGTTTAATACGTATCAGACATCGGTTAACATTGTGACGGGGGATGCTACCCCTATTTATAAACTTTTAAGTCAAGAAGATGTGTACGGGAATACCATTAGTTATCGTTACCGTAATCAAGGCGCTATTAATTACCAAATAGACTATTCTAACGGTTATAAAATTATCATGTCGGGCTTGCATGGTGTTACATTGCCAAGTGAGGTCGGGATGGATGAAGTGCCGGCTAACACCATGTTTTTGACCATTTTTGCTGGCCTTAACCCCATTAAACAGTACAAGTTTAATTTTGCAGAAACGACGAATGAAGACAGTGTGTCAGGCCATTTTTATGCAAATTTTCGAGAGTTAGAAAGTGTAGAAGCGTGTGGTTATGCAAAAGACGCCACGGATTGGGCAGCAGCAGAATGTGCCACTCCACTTAGGTTTACATGGAATAGCAGTAAGTTACTAGAAACAGCACAAGGCAACGGTAATAGTATTACCGCGATATATGACCCCTCACGTAATCGCCCTGTGGTAGGCATACTCCGCGGTGGAAATGCGTCATTAGCTGCGCAATATAACACTACTTATAATGCGAATATACAAAATGGGGCAACTACCGCTATCGCCGCGCTTCCCACAGCAAACGGTCACTATTACACCGCTTATGTATATGAAAATGCGTTATATCAGCGTAATGACGGCACAATCTTAGAGGTACCTAAAGATGACATAGTCGTCAAAGAAGCGGGTAAAACGAATAATTTACTCGGCTACTCTAATATTGAGGTACGTAACTATGAGCAAAACAGTAAGACCAAGCTGACCTATGAGTACAATGAGAATAAAGAAGAACTGTTGTTATCAGATAGCAAAGAGTACGCAGGGCAAAATAAGTTGGTTGCGCACAGCACATATGTTTACGAAACTCACATTGACAACAGCAACTTAACTTACTTAGATACGTCGACTACCTTATCTTATGCTGCGGTAAGTGGCGCCGCACAATTACTGAGTAAAACCGAGGTTGATAATGACTATGATAGCTACGGTAACTTAACTCTGCAGACTAAAAACGTGTATGCGTCTAATGGAACGACTGCAGATGTATTGGCAGAAACCACCACTCACGACACGTCAGATATCACCAATAATGAGGTTGATTGGTTGATTGGGTTTGTTAACACCTCGCTGCAAACCAAACAGATATACACAGGTGCCGTTACCGGCAAAATTAAAACCAATAAAGTAACCTACTCTCCCAAAGAAGGCACCACAGATATTGAAGTCACCACCTCTTATGAGTCGAATGGTACAACTGTGTATAGAAAAGTGACCACAGCGCGTAATAGTTCAAGTTATGTGACATCGACTGAAATTGAGGCCACGAATGCGGAAGGGATCACTGAACAACGTACTACCACATACTCTGATTTTAATGATTATGGTTCACCGCGTATTATCACAGACGCAAAAGAAAACGACTCTACGTTAACCTACGATAATCGTTTTCAGGCACCGACTAGTGTCACTAATATCGACAATTTCACGCAGACGACCCAATACTCTGCGTTTGGCCGTGTCGTAAATCAAGTGGACCATTTAAACATTAATACGAACACTGTGCGTTTTACCTGCACGACAGGTAGTGGTTGCCCTACGACTTTTAGTGGTAACGATTATGCAGAGGATAATATCACTTCGATCCCTTATTCATACTCAAGTGCACATGCGAGCTATGGCGAGACTCAAACCGTTACACATACCAATGCATCAGGCCAGAATGGTGTGAGTACCACGATTGTTTATTACAATAGCCAGCATCAGCGTGTAGCGGTCGATACTCAAGCGTTGGGTGGGGTGATGATGCGCCAAGTTTTCTTATATGATGACAAGCGTCGTCTTGCTCGTACATCGACGCCTTTTAAAGTAGGCTCGTCAAGTTTCGAAACCAACTGGACTATCAATACCTATGATGATTATGGCAGGATTGAGCAGGTGGCTTTACCTAGCAATGGTGGGTTTAATCTGCTTGGAGATTATAGTAATAATGGCGGACTGATTAATTATGATTATTCAGTCGTTACCCAAGGTGGTATCACCTTGTCGCGCACGCAAAAAACAGTAGGCGTTAATCGAAATTTTTGGAACGCAATAAGTAGAACAAGAGAAAATCAAGTCAGCAGCAGTGACTACAATGCATTAGGGCAACTAGTGAAGGCTACAGACGCCGCCAGTACCGCTATTGATTATGAGTATGACGCTCATGGTAACTTAACCAAAACCCGTGTGGCGGGAGACAGTAATACAGATGTGGTTATCACTTACGATAATTTTGCTAACCGCTTAACAATGGATGACCCGAGTACCGGTAAAATAGATTTTGCCTATTCTGGTTTTGGTGAGCTTAAAACACAAACATGGCAACCAAACACTACCAAAGCTAAAAGCATGACCTATAAATATGACGAGTTAGGCCGTAATACAGAGCGCGTAGACAAACCAGCTAGCGGCACTGCGCGCACTCATTTATGGCAATACGACACTCAGTTTTACGGATTGTTAGATAAGGTTATTACTGCAAGTACAAATAGTAGTACCGGGTTGTTTGTAGAAGAATACGAATACAATGATTTAGGGTTAGTTGAGCGGTATACAGCAGAAGAGCCGGCGAATAATTGGAGTAAGTCTTTTGAATATGCCTACGACAGCTTTGGCCGTCAAACCATGATGACCTACCCTAGTGGTTATCAAGTTGCTCATGCGTACCATGATTCAGGCCATGCCCTTAGTGCCCATGAAATGAATACTGGTACGGCGTATACACCACCTTGGGCGGGTGCTAGTGATAAAGCACTGCGAATTTGGCAAGCCGGTAAGTTAGTTGTTGATAGTAACAATGGTCAGTCGAGCTCTATGCTGTATGGTAATCAGGTGGTAACAACCCAATCACAAGACCGCGCTGGGGCCATTATGACCAAAACTGCTGGGCAATATGCAGGCAGTGGCACTATACCTAGCGATATTCAATCGAGTCGTTTTTACTTTGATAGTGCCGGCGGTTTAAACAAACGCGAAACCACACAAACCGAATTGGCGGGTGTGAAGCATATTAGAGAAAGTTTTGTATACGATAATCTAAACCGTGTCAAAAAGAGCACTGTGTATCACAAGGGCAATGAAGCCACTGACAGCTATGTCACAAAATCCACTGCTAATTATGGTTATAACGCACTGGGTAATCTGACTAGTCGTTCCGATAAGGGCGGCACCTTTGCTTATGCTCTCACCAATAATGCTAGTGTTTACGGGGTAACCAGTGCTAATGGTCAGGCTTATAAGTACGATAAATACGGTAATGTGATTGAAAAGGGTGACCAAACCATCACCTATGATGTGTTTAACAAACCCACCAATATTAATGGGCAACAGTTTGCGTATGCGGCGGACCATAGTCGCTATAAACAAACCGACAGTAACGGCAAGGTGACCTATTATCTGTTAGGCGGTGTGTACGAAGAAATCACCGATGGCGATAAGAGCACCACCAATCATTATGTGGATGGGGTGTTCTTACATCAGTTAACTACTGAAAATGGCATGACTACTGCTAAGCGCCATTACTTTATTACCGACCATTTAAATTCTATTACGGGTATCACCGACGAAAACGCTAATGTAGTAGAGCGTTTAAGCTTTAATACTTGGGGTGAGCGCCGCGCTAGCGACTGGAGCAGTGGAGCCTTTGAGCTAGATGGCACCACCACTCGTGGCTTTACCGGCCACGAAATGTTAGACGATACGGGCTTTATTCATATGAATGGCCGGGTTTACGACCCTGTAGCAGGGCGCTTCTTAAGTGCTGATATTTACATTCAAACACCTACTTTTACTCAAAGTTATAATCGTTATAGTTATGTGATGAATAATCCGTTGAGTTTTGTGGATCCTAGTGGGTATACAGCTGAAACGAATGAACCCGTTTGTGGTGCGAGTCAAGGGTGCATTGTAGTTACTGGCTCAAGGCAAGAGCAAATTAGACATGAATTGGATGTACAAAACGCATTAGCTGATTATTATAATAGGATGGATCGTGGAGAAAGCACTTCAGGCAGTCCGGTGGATTTAGTTCAATATAATTATGGTGGTGTAACTCAGTTTAACTTTAGTGGTGGGATAGACTTGGTATTTCGCGAAAAAATGAAAACACTTAATCGAAAAGTAGGTAAACAAACTCGAAATATGCTGCGTAAATATAAAAAGGGTAAGTTTAGATTTGGTAAAGGTGAAAAAATAACCTACGCGCAAGCTGTCTGGTTATGGCGCTATGGTGGGGGTAGACGCGCGGTTGTTAATGGTAATAACTATTCTAATAATAATATATTCACTATGACGGGCTTGGTATCTTTAGTAACTGCGTCAAGTGATCGTTTTACACCTTTTGGTGACGCAACAAAGGTTTTTGGTAGTGAAAACTTTATTAATGGAAAACTTGATGGCGTGAGTACCTATGATTTTGATTTTAAAACTTCAGGTATTATAAATTTAATGATAAGAAACCCGTTAAATCAGCAGGCAATATATGAACATGGTGCTGGTCAGTCATTCGATATTGAGTTTGATTATGGTTACTGATATTTCTAAAAAATGGTTGTTGATTCCTGTAATGATGATAGTTGGTATATGTTTTTATCTGTTTAAAGGGTTACCAGGCGGATATTTTTACTTAGATTATTCTTCTTATGTGAATAGAATTGAACTAGATAATAAAATAGTTATCGCTCCTATGGTGTTGGATATTGATGATGTAAATGAATTTATTGTTGGTTTGAAACTTCCAGTCGATTACAGGCTCTGTTTTAGAGATGAGCTGAAAAAAGTCAGTTATAGTAATGTTGATGTAGTGAACCTTCCTGAGTTTTTTATAATATTCAGTGATACCGGTAAGGTGTTAAGATTCAAGACCAAGGAGAAGTTTGAATTGGCACTGTCTAAGTTAGGGATATTAAATAATATCGAACTTGATTACTCAGTTTTTCATACTTTTTGGGATAGGATTCCGAAAACTTCTAAATGGAGTAACTTTCCTCAAGAAGATTGTCC